>JBARQL010000065.1:0-1669 GCA_049643685.1 Methylotenera sp. | reverse complement strand
TCCATCAGCCATTGGTAATCGGTATAAGCCGCATAAAACTCCATCATGGTGAATTCTGGATTATGGCGAACCGACAAACCTTCATTTCTAAAGTTACGATTCACTTCAAACACGCGCTCAAAGCCACCTACTACCAGGCGCTTTAAATATAGCTCTGGCGCAATGCGCATAAACATTTGCATATCCAAGGCATTGTGGTGTGTAATAAATGGCTTGGCCGATGCGCCACCAGGAATCGGGTGCAACATCGGCGTTTCAACTTCTAGAAATTCATTTTGAATCATAAAGTTGCGAATCGCCGACACCACTTTGCTGCGTGCCACAAAAGTCGCGCGGGTTTCTTCAGAGGTAATTAAATCCACATAACGCTGGCGATATTTGACTTCTTGATCTTGTAGACCGTGAAACTTTTCAGGTAAAGGACGCAATGATTTTGTCAGCAAACGAATTTCTGTGACTTTAATGGAAAGTTCGCCTGTTTTGGTTTTAAACAAATGGCCGGTTGCGCCTAAAAAGTCGCCTAAATCCCAATGTTTAAATTGCTCGTAAACATCTTCGCCGATCATGTCTTTAGCGACATACAACTGAATACGGCTACCCGCGTGTTCACCGCTACCATCTTGAATGGTCGCAAAGCTCGCCTTGCCCATCACGCGCTTTAACATCATGCGGCCAGCCACCACCACGTTCACAGGCGCGGCTTCAAACGCTTCATTTTCTTTATCCGCATGGGCAGTGACTAAATCGGCCGCTTTATGTTGCGGTTTAAAATCATTAGGAAAAGCCACGCCGCCTGTCGCTTGACGTAGGCTTTTAAGTTTTTCACGACGCTCAGCGATTACGTGGTTTTCATCAATTGCAGGAATTTCATCAGTCATACTGTGGCTCACATCTAAAATAAATTGCGAATGAATTGCATAAAACGCTCATTTTAACACTTTCAATCATTTTTATTTGCGGTGATTTTTGCCTTCTATTCCAAACTTTAAATAGCCCACATCAAGATTATGCTATTGCAATAATAGGAGAGTGCTACATGACAACAGCAATGAATAGCGTTTTTGAATGGATCAATTATTTAAGTAAGTACCCAATTCCCGTGCTGAAGCAAACTGCGCGTGAGCTTTTACTGCTTAAAGAAGATGAAAACAAACTCAGCGTGCGCACCATTACACCCATTGTGCTGAACGACCCGTTGATGGTATTTCGCGTCATCAGTTACGCAAAAAAACATCAGAGCAAACACCAATTACAAGATTT
The DNA here is from genome assembly GCA_049643685.1 of Methylotenera sp. GTDB lineage: Bacteria > Pseudomonadota > Gammaproteobacteria > Burkholderiales > Methylophilaceae > Methylotenera. The sequence goes on along the minus strand of JBARQL010000065.1, from coordinate 409 downwards.
GATTCAGGTCGAACAAGCGATTTTAATGATGGGCACGAATGCTTTTTACCAAAACCTGCATCCCAGCCCGTTGATTGAAAATCAATTAAAAACCAATATTCCAGCGATGATGCATTTGCTCAAGCTTATTAAAAGGGCGCACCGTGCCACCTACTTTGCCACTGATTGGGCGGCTTTCCACAAAGATTTACATTCTGATGAAGTGCATATCGCCACGCTTTTACATGACTTGGCAGAAATGCTCATGTGGTGTTTTGCCCCTGATAAAATGAATACGATATTTGCCATGCAACAAGCCGATAAAACCTTGCGTAGCAAAGCGGTACAAGAAGAAGTATTGGGTTTTAAATTAAGTGATCTGCAAAAAGGCTTGGTGGAGGCTTTTCAATTACCAGCATTACTTTCTAAA
>JBARQL010000064.1:0-14821 GCA_049643685.1 Methylotenera sp. | reverse complement strand
AGTACTTCAGCAATTTTATCTTCAAAACCTTCTTGCTTGTTATTTGAGTAAGGCATGTTTTCAGGGTCTGCGCACACTTTAAATTCGGAGTCATCCGCGACACGTCGCACTTCACCCATACGTCCCTCGTCTGGGTTCAGTGATGGAATATCCACATCTGCGGCTTGACTAACACTGGCCGACATTGCAAGCAATGCAACCAAACCTAACTGCGCGTTCAATTTTTTCAACATTTTTGTTCCTTATCGTCAAATATACGACTTTATCGCAAAGTCGCTCTTGCCTATAGAGTGGTTACTTAGTTAAAAGTTCTACGTAAATGGTAGTACAAATAATTTCATTTAAACTAACTCGCTATTGTAGCTAATTAGTTGCTTTATAAGAAATATTAATTAGTAAATAACCCTACTTGTTTTAGTTTACTGCTACGTACACATAAAAAAACACCTCGCCGAAGCGAGGTGTTTTATGAACTACGTTGTATTAAGCTACAACTTAATCTTGCGACTAAATTATAGGCTGAATACTGTTAATGCACCGCCGCCAGGAGCCGCGTTGTATTTAACGAGTTCAGCATAACCACCAGCAGCACCTAAAGCGTCTGTTGGAGTTGTTAAGCCAAGGTTCATCGCAACGCCAGCCCAGCCACCAATGCCTGATAGCACGCCAACGTGTTGTTTACCTTTATGACCATATGTGAATGCATTACCAATCACGCCAGAACCTACTTGGAATTTCCAAAGTTCTTTACCTGATTGTGCATCAACAGCCTTGAACCAACGATCTAAAGTACCGAAGAACACTAAGTTTGAAGCGGTTGTTAAAGCACCACCCCAAGCAGAGAATGTCTCTTTGTTGTACCATACTTTTTTGTTGGTCATTGGGTCGTAAGCAGCAAAGCCGCCCATTACACCGTCAGGACCTGGGAACATGGTCAATGTAGCACCCACCCATGGTTGACCAGCAACGTATTTAGACTCAACTGGCTCATATGTCATACAAACGTGGTTCAATGGTGAATAGATCAAACCTGTTTTTGGTGAGTATGCAGCTGGTTGTTGGTCTTTTGTACCCAATGCAGCTGGGCAAACGCCTTTAGCATTGTAGTCTTGGTGAGTTGAAGCTGAAGCCAATTTGTCTGGCACGCCAGTTTTCAAATCAACACCAGTTGCCCAGTTAACGAATGGGTGCACTTTTTCAGCAGCCACTAATTTACCGTTACCAGCTTGCCATGTGTATGCAAAGCCGTTACGGTCATGGTGCCAAGCGTATGTTTTGCCACCTTTGTCGAACAAGATTACTTCGTTAATACCATCGTAATCCCACTCATCGTGTGGAGTCATTTGCATGCCCCATTTAGCAACGCCTGAATCTAAATCACGTGCAAATACAGTCATAGACCATTTGTTATCGCCTGGACGTACATCTGGGTTCCAAACTGATGGGTTACCTGTTCCGTAGTAAACCAAGTTGGTACGTGCATCATACGGCCACCAGCCCCATGTAGAGCCACCACCATGTTGCCAACCATCTTTAACTGCTTGTGGTTTCAACCATGTGCGTGTACCAAGGTCTTTTTCGCCGATTGCTAATTTGTCATTAGGGATTTTAGCAAAAGAACCACCTTGTTTGTTACCACCATTTACATCTTGGTAAACTGACAATGCACTGTATTGTGGGTTTTCTTTGTTGAAATCTGCACCGATCAATACTTCAGCATCTGGGCCTGTTGAGTAGGCTTTCCATGCCAATGAACCATCTTTAGCGTTGTAAGCTGCCAAGAAGCAACGTACACCGAACTCAGCACCTGAACAACCTGTCAATACTTTGTCTTTGATCACGTGTGGTGCGTTAGTGTTTGTCGCGCCAACTTTTGGATCATTCACCAATACTGACCATACTTTAGCGCCTGTTTTAGCGTCTAAAGCAACCAAGTTACCATCATTTTGTTGAAGGTAGATTTTGCCATCGCCGTAACCAAGACCGCGGCTTACGTTATCGCAACATAAAACAGCTTGTACTGATGGATCTTGTTTTGGGAAATATGACCATACGATTTTTTGATTGTCATTTAAATCAAGTGCGTATACGTTGTTTGGGAACGCTGTATGTACGAACATCATGTTACCAACAACAACAGGTGAACCTTCATGGCCACGGTTTACACCAGTAGCGAATGTCCAGGCTGCTTTAAGGTTTTTAACGTTACCTTTGTTGATTTGAGCCAAAGCACTGTAGCCATGGTTCATTTGATTACCACGAGGATGTGCCCAGTTGTTTGCGTCAGCAATTGCTGCGTCTTGGTCTGCTGCTGCTGATGCTACCATTGGCATTGCCACTGATAAACCAGCTACTAGACCTAGTGCTAATTTAATTTTGTTAATTTGCATATTAATCTCCAAAGTTGAACTACTAAGGGTTGATAAAATAGTCTCTATTATTTAGTTGTTTTTGATGTGTTCTCAAAATTTTTAACTAGAAATAAAGTCTATTTCGACTCACATTTTCATGTGCGTACAGCACTATATTCCAGTCGCAAATGAATTGCAATACATTTGTTACAATTTACTTACATTTAGTTTTACATTTAAAAATATATGCCGCTTTACTATTACCTTACAATAACAGGGTGGTGCTAAACTCAATAAAATAACTATTATAATCAATTAGAAAGCCTGAATCTTTACCATGGATAATATCACTTACAATTTGTATCCTGAACTAGAAGTTTTTGACAAAAACTTTCTAAGCACGGCTGATTCTCACGAAATTTATTATGAAGTTTGCGGAAACCCGATGGGTCAGCCCGTTGTTTTTTGTCATGGTGGACCAGGCAGCGGCTGTAGCCCGACGCAACGTCGTTTTTTTGACCCGGATTTTTATCGCATTATTTTAATTGATCAACGTGGTTGTGGTCGAAGCAAGCCGCTAGGCTCTACCACTCACAACACTACCGATGATTTAGTCCGTGACATTGAGGCAATTCGAATCGCATTGGGCATTAGTAAATGGCTGGTGTTTGGGGGTTCTTGGGGTAGCACATTGGCGCTTTGTTACGCACTGGCGTTTCCTGAGCGCGTGACTGGGCTCATTTTGCGTGGCATCTTTTTAAGCCGCCCGACTGAGTTACATTGGTTTTTGGGCGAAGTAAAAACGTTTTTTCCTGAACATTGGCAAACGCTATGTGATTATTTACCAGCCAATAAAAGACATAATCCAATAGAAGCTTATGAACAGCTTATTTTTTCTGACAATTTAGAGGTGAGCATTCCTGCGGCAATTCAATGGAATGCATTTGAAGGCAATATCATGACCTTACTGCCAAGACCTTCTAATCCAAATGATGCCAATGTGAATGGCGAAATAGAGCTGGCGCGCGCTAGAATACAAATCTATTACATTCAAAACCACTGCTTTGTCGGCGGGCGTGATTTACTGGCTGAAGCCAACGCTAAACTTGCCCATATTCCTACGCAGATTATTCAAGGCAGATATGATATGGTTTGCCCGCCAATGACTGCTTGGGAACTTGCTCAAGCGATGCCGCATGCAGAACTGCAGATGATTGCAGATGCCGGACATTCGGCGATGGAAGCCAGCCTGGCTTCAGCTTTGGTTGCGGCTACTGAAAAATTCAAAACTTACAGCTAAAGTTATTGTCTCCTGAAATTCATCATCGAATTCATTAAGGATGCGCTAAACTCTACATTGATGAAAAAAGAACCGCCTACCAATAAGCCCGATGCCGACTTGCCGGCTGGCAAGCATAATTTAGCGTCCAGCCTGCAAAACGTCCTCAACAAACCATTGAATGCGTATGCCAAACAACGCTATAGCACGCCATTATTTGTGATGCATGAAGTAATTAGCGCTTTTCGGCGACATAACACCTTCGGTTTATCTGCATCACTGTCTTTTTATGCCATGCTGGCGCTCATTCCCATGGTGTTACTCATGTTCTTTGCCATCAGCCATTGGGTATTCAGTTCAGATTATGCAGTGGTGAAGCTCGCAATCATTATGGGCAATTTAGCCCCAAAATTCAGCAGCACTATTATGGTGGAAGTGTATAACGCAGCGCAGCATAAGGCCGTTTGGGGTGCTGCCGGGCTTTTTTTCTTATTGTGGGCTGTGACACCACTAGCAGGCGCCATGCGCTCTACTTTTTATACCATTGCTACGCTAGTGGAATCCCCCTCATTTATACGTCGTAAAATTAAAGACTTGATTGCTGTCGTCGGCATGCTGCTACTGTTCTTTTTGTTTACCTTTGTCGGCCTGATGCTAGAGAAAGTCATTGCATTTTTGGCCGCGAACAATCAATTATTTCGATATGAGTTTGTCGCCACACTTGCCTCACTATCGCTCACCACATTGCTCATAGCCGTATTCTACTTTGCATTTTTTCCAGTTCGCCTATATATAAAGCATATTTTGATTGGCGCGTTGTTCACGGCCGTGCTTTGGTTGATGATGCGCCCTGCATTTACTTTGTTCTTAACTATCAACGAATCCTACGGCTCGGTGTTTGGCAACATGAAGAATCTATTCATCTCGATTACCTGGCTATATTTGAATTTTATTGTTTTCTTGCTGGGGACTGAGCTGATTGCGACGTTGCGAAAAAAAGATGTGCTGATGTTCAGAGGATTATTCACAGAGCAAAACTTTACAGCACAAAACCAGCATGCACCACCCGCTAAACCCCAATCCAATTACATCGATAAACTGATGCAACGTTACGGTAGGAGCTACCAACAACATGAGCTGATATTTAAACAGGGTGATTTAAGCCGCAACTTACACTACTTGGTGAGTGGGCAGGTACAACTTGTTCGGCACGGCAAGATTATTCACACCTTGGAGGCGGGAGATTATTTTGGCGAAATGGCCTTGCTGACTAATCTGCCCGCCAGTACCGATGCGGTTGCGACCTCTGAACAAGCGGATGTCATCATGATATTCCCAGACAACATTGAAACCTTGCTGTTAGAAGAACCTAAAGTGGCCATGCTATTTTTGCGCCAGATGGCGACCAGATTGCAAATGCAAAATGATACGAATGCAAGTTGAATCATTTTATTCTAAAATAACCCAATCCCACATTAAGTGATCATTTATGGCCCAGCAACCATCCTCCATTACACCACAACCTAGTCAACTCGAAATGCAGCCAGTGTTAAGTCTGTTCAATGCAGGCAAGCTGGCTGAGGCTGAGGTGGCCGCCAAAAAACTAGTCGTGCGCTACCCCAATACTTTTATTTTGTATCAAATTTTAGGTATTGCGCAGGACGGCTTAGCCAAATATTCAGATGCGGTGGAAAGCTATCAAAAAGCACTGGCTATTCAGCCCAATACGCCCGACTTACATTTTAACTTGGGGATTGCCCTAAGCAATATTGGCAAACCCACCGAGGCTGCCAATAGCTATCGCAAAGCTATCGCCCTGCAACCATGGTTTTTTGAAGCGTATGCCAATTTAGGTACGATTTTACAAAAAAATGGTCAATTGGATGAGGCGATTCAAAACTACCGCACGGCGCTGAATATTAACGAAGACCCTCGTGGTCACTTCAATTTAGGTACTGCCTTGCGAGACGAAGGCAAGCTGGACGAAGCAGTTTCGCATTTCAAACGTGCCATTGAAATGTTCCCCAATTACGCTGATGCACATAATTATTTGGGCGAGTGCTATCGCGACCAGGGCAATATGGAAGATGCGATAAAAAAATACTTCGATACCCTCGCGCTCAACCAAAACCATGCGGGCGCTAACTACAACATGGGCGAATTTTTATATCTGGCCGGGCGTTTTGATGAAGCGGTCGATTATCTGGAGCGCTCAAAACTGGATGACTGGCAAGAACGCGCTTTGTATTGCACGTATAAAGCCGAGCATTTTGACACGTTCAAAAGCAAATTGGATGACATCGTGCAAACGCATGAAAAACACAATGCGCCTTTTTTGCAAACCTTATCCACGCATCATGCGGTCAATTTTGGCACAGAAGACCACTATAATTTCTGCAAAAATGGCTTTGATTTTGTTTATCAAAAAAGCATTCCTGAACTCGCTGAACCCAATAGCCAATTTCTGCAAGATTTACTCAACGATATTGACAACACCGCCATTGAAGTGCGCGCGCAAGCCATGGTGATTAACGGCAAGCAATCGGCAGGTAATTTATTCAAGCGTCCTGAAGCCTCTTTTAGAAAACTGGGCGAAATCGTCAAACAGGAGTTTTTAAATTACAAAAATAAATTTGCTGGGGCTGATTGTGAACTGATTAAATCGTTTCCTAAAGAATTGGAATTTACCAGCTCATGGTACGTGCGCCTGCGCCGTGGTGGTTACGTAGATAGACACATTCATGAAGTTGGCTGGATTAGCGGCGCGGTGTATCTGGTGTTGCCCAAAGATAAAAAAGACCCGCTGGAAGGATGCTTTGAATATGGCTTACATGGCGATAATTATCCGTTAAAGCATGAAAACTTTCCCACCGGCATCGCTACACCGCATGTGGGCGATATTGTATTGTTTCCCTCTTCACTGTTTCACCGCACCATTCCATTTACCTCCAACGAAGAGCGCATTTGTATTGCGTTTGATTTAAAACCTGAAGGTGATATTTTTATACGGTCCAGCTATTAAATACAGCCTTTTTAAAACCTTCAAAAACACCACATTCCTTCCCCGAGCGAAAAACTCTGCCCTGCGAGCCTTTATTTACAAGGCTCACAGGGCAGCACCAACAAAGACCCATCAATTTCAAACAAAAAGATGTGTTGTAATACACAAATAAATCGTGACAGAAATCACCTACCTTTGCGCCACTTTACTGTAAATTTATGTTACATTCCTCTAAATGTTGCAAATATACAACATTCGTGTTTTTTACCACTTTACTGACCATTGTTTGAGATGGGTTTGATATGCATCAAACTGCATCACCCTAACCGTCAGTAATATTCACCCATCGAATTTAAGTTTATTTATTTCAAAAGAGGATGTTTAAAAATGAAAAAGTCGTTATTAGTATTAGCATTAGCAGCTACTTTTGCTCCAGTGTTAGCTCACGCTGAAGCAGGTGACATTGTGGTGCGTTTACGTGCAGTGAATGTTGCGCCGAATGAAGATAGTAAATTGGGAAAAACAGTTAATAATTTACTCGGCGCACCGGTGATGTCACCAGGCGCTGAACTAGCTGTGAGTGATAAAGTGATTCCTGAGTTAGATATTTCTTATTACTTCACAAAAAACATTGCCGCTGAATTGATTTTAGCGGTAGGCACACGCCACAACGTAAGTATTCAAGGAGATTCGTTAGCTACCATAGGCAATCAAGGTCTGGGTAGTGTAAACCTGCTACCACCCACCTTAACAGCCCAGTGGCATTTCAATCCTGATCAAACTTTTGACCCTTATATTGGTGCTGGTATTAACTACACCATCATGCTAGACCGTAACCTTAAAGGTAGTTCTGGTGCCATTGCTGGCAATAAAATTAAAATTGAGAATGACAGTTGGGGTCCAGCTGTACAAGCAGGCTTTGATATTAACTTAAAAGATGGTTGGTTAATTAATGCTGATGTCAAATATGTGTGGTTAGATACTGATGTTGAATTAAAAGGCGCTGCAACAGGCAACGCTTGGAAGAAAATTGACTCATTAGATATCAATCCATGGGTTGTCGGTATCGGCATTGGTAAAAAATTCTAATTGTTACGTCTGATACATAAGATTTTCTAATCTCAGCAATGAGATTAGCGTGGAATCCACCTTAGCCCCTGTCATTTTTTGCAGGGGCTTTTTTTATACTATTTACTTTGCTTGGTAATATGTTTTTGTTGGAGCGCAATTGATTGCGCTCCAACAAAAACACTAGCTAATTACACCAAACCTTAGTCTGGTGCATTAAATCCATCCAAATCGCCCAACCTGCTGCCGCACTTAATAACAAACCTGCTAAGCGCATACTGGTATTCTCTGTCACCCATTGGCTGCCACTTTTAAGTTTCAACCACAGCCAAGGCCCCACAAACAGTGAAACACTGGTGCCAATCGCAAAACTTGCCATACTCAATGCGCCATTCAACGGATTCGCATTGAGTGAGGCCACTAATAATGCGGAATACAACAGGCCGCAGGGCATGAGCGCCCACAACATGCCCGTCAAAAAAACACCGCCTGGCAGATTGGATAGTTTACGAATATGCACCCAAATACTACGGCCAAAATGATCTGCCCACATGGGTTGGCGTGCGTAAATGAGTAAGATCAAACCCCAAGCCAACACCAGCACATGAAAAAATGTCCATAGCGGATGTAGAACGACAGTTTGGCTGGAAACCCAAGCCAGACTTTTAACAGAGCCTGCTGCTACAGCCCCTAAAGCCGCATAGCCCATCAACCGACCTGCGTGAAATTTCCATATTTGCAAGCCACTGGTTTGCCCTTGTTGCAGACTCGCACAGGCTGCACCGCACATGGCGATACAATGTGGGCCGCCGGCAAGACCCATGAATAAAGTAGTAAGGATAAGTGGAGATAGCATGATGGTGGTATGTTACACCAAAGCGAAGTGTACTTAATGACCGACCATCTAAAATTACCGCCTGCCTCATACTTTCTAAGCCTGTAAGACGGCTAAATATGTGTGATGAGCGAACGGATTAAATCGACTTCTTATAATATTTTGCTAAACCGCGCCCGGTTACGATCGGTTTGTAAATAGCGATCAAATATCATGGCAATCGCACGCACAAAATACCAGCCTGTGTCTGTGACTTGCAAGCCACTGTCTTCCAACACGACCATTCCCGTGCTTTCTTGCTCGGCTAATAATGCCAGTTCATTCGAAAAATAGCTTTTAAAATCAATCATGTAAGCAAGTTCAATGGCCTCGTACTGCAACTCACCTTGACACATGATCGCCATAATCACAGCGCGTCGCACTAAATCATCACGTGACAGCGCCAAACCACGCACAATAGGAAGGTGATTGAGATTAATCGCATCGTAATATTCTTCGAGTGTTTTTGCATTTTGGCTGTAAGTATTGCCCACGCGACCGATGGCAGACACACCTAAACTGATTAAATCGCAATCAGGTTGCGTACTATAGCCCTGAAAATTACGGTGCAATCTGCCTTGGCGTTTGGCCACTGCCAAATCATCACCAGGCAAAGCAAAGTGATCCATCCCCACATAGACGTATCCCGCATCCATAAAGGCGGATAATGCGTTGGAAAGCATGGCGATTTTATCAGGCGCTGCTGGCAATTCGTAAGCATCAATGCGCCGTTGCGGTTTAAATCGTTCAGGCAAATGCGCATAAGCATACAGCGCTATTCTGTCTGGTTTTAATGAGACGATTTGCGCTAACGTGCGTGCAAATGATGCGGGAGTCTGTTTTGGCAAGCCATAAATCAAATCCACGTTGACAGACTCAAAACCTAAGCGGCGCGCAGCTTCTACTAGAGAAAATACCTGTTCAGCTGGTTGAATACGATGCACGGCTTTTTGCACTTCCGGGTCAAAATCTTGCACACCAAAACTTAAGCGATTGAAACCAAGTGAGGAGAGATGGGCCAACCGTTTTTCATCTACCGTACGTGGGTCGACTTCAATTGAATACTCGCCACCTGGCGTAAACACAAAACTGCGCTTTAATATTGCCATCAACGCTGATAACTCTTCGTCGGAAAAAAACGTCGGCGATCCGCCCCCTAAATGCAGTTGCGAAATACTCTGTCCAGCACCCAGATGTGCGACTTGTAAATCAATTTCACGGCTAAGGTAAGTCAAATATTCCGCGCTACGCTCATGATGTTTGGTCACGATTTTATTACAGGCGCAAAAAAAACAGAGCGACTCACAAAATGGAATATGCACATAGATTGACAGTGGTAATGAGGCGCCGTTCATGCGTCGTTGTGCTAAAGCAAGCTGGTAAGCTTCTTCTGTAAACGCCTCTACAAAACGATCTGCCGTGGGGTACGAGGTATAGCGCGGCCCTGAAACATCATATTTTTGCAACATCTCTGGTGTTAATAAAGGCATCGTTGTCTTGGTAGCCATCGCGCTATTTGCGCTTGTACTGACCGCAGGTAAAGTAGTATTTTTCATCTTGAAGCTGCTCCTAATCTAGTGTGAGACTATGCCAGCTCTCACTTTGACGAGCTTTGATACAAATCAATTATTGAGGTATCTTTGCAAGCATCGGCCTGCAAGCCTTGTATTGATTGGCTTGCAGAACAGTAATTTTTGCTCGAAAATTCTATCAGGTGATTTTAATGCGAGTTTTCTAATCATTAATCTGCAATCCAAGTCATTTTTATGGCTGATTTTTTAGTTTTGCTATATTAAGTAGCAATCATCTAGCAGATTATTCATACAATCAGTATTATAGTCACTTTTTATTCAACCAAAATTACAGTGAATTTATGACTTTTACAGCTAGCATCAAAGCCACTTAAGCGGTATTCTTACAGCATTAAATCAGCCATAAGCAAAATAAGTCGTAAATAAACAATGAACCTAGAAATTCCTATAGAAGCCAATCTAGAAATTGCCGCGCAATCTAAGGTGCAGTCGACCATTAAAGTCGCCTGTTCAAATTGCAATCTTCGTGAACTTTGCATGCCGATTGGGTTTAATCCTGAAGACTTGCACAGGTTGGACGAGGTCGTTGAAAAACGCCGTAAAATTAAACAAGGGGAAAAATTGTTTAGCAATGGCGATGTATTTAAATCGCTTTATGCAATTCGGACGGGCTTTTTTAAAACCTGTGTTTCCACGGAAGATGGCCGAGAGCAAGTGACAGGCTTTCAAATGGCAGGTGAAATCATGGGTCTTGACGGCATTGTGAGCGACCACCATAACTGTAGCGCCGTTGCGCTTGAAGATGCCGAAGTGTGCGTAATGCCTTTTTCGGATGTTGAAGATTTATCGCGTGAATTTCCTGTGCTTCAGCGCCATATCCATAAAATCATGAGCCGCGAAATTGTGCGTGAAAATGGCGTAATGATGCTGCTAGGCAATATGCGCGCGGAAGAGCGTTTAGCCGCTTTTCTTTTGAACTTGGTACAACGTTTGCATGCACGCGGTTTTTCACAATCTGAACTTACACTAAGAATGACGCGCGAAGAAATTGGCAGTTATTTAGGCATGAAGCTCGAAACGGTTAGCCGTACCTTTTCAAAATTTAGTGATGAAGGCATCATTGAAGTGAAGCAACGTTATGTGAAAATTCTTGATGCTGAAGCACTCAACAAAATATTCAACCCGCAAACTTGCGCCTAGTTATTTAGACAATCTCTATCATTAAGCAATTTTTGATCTCGTGACCTTGCAGAAATTTCTGACTGTTATCGACCATAACCGCGATGTAAGCGGCATGAAATATGTTTACCCTGTGGTTTCGCGCCGTGCCGGGGGAGTTTCAATTGGTATCAACCTCAACACCAACAACGCCTGTAACTGGCGTTGTATTTATTGCAGTGTACCCGATCTCACGCGCGGCACGCCGCCACAGATTGAATTGGATGTTTTAGAGCAAGAACTCAGGACTTTTTTAACGGATGTAATACATGGTGACTTTATGGTTCGCCATGTGGCTGAGGCTGACAGACACTTAAAAGATATTGCTTTTTCAGGCAATGGCGAACCCACCAGCGCCAAAGAATTTCCGCAAGTCATCCTACTGGTTGAAAAAATATTAAGTGATTTTAATCTAATCGATAAACTAAAACTGAGGCTCATCACCAATGGCAGTTTGATGGATAAACCAACCGTATTAGAAGCCATCGGCCAATTAGCCAAATGCAACGGCGAAGTTTGGTTTAAGTTAGATGCAGGCTCAAAAGAGGCCATCGCACGTATTAATGATGTGAACCTTAATCCACAAAGTCATATTGAGCGCCTCAAAAACTGCGCAAATGTATGCCCGACTTTTATACAAACCTGCATGTTTGCTTTGGATGGGTTGCCGCCGCAAGAACAGGATATTCTAGACTATTTAACATTGATAAGTCAGGTGAGAGAAGTCATTCTTGGCGTGCATCTCTATGGCTTGGCACGCCCTTCATATCAGGCAGAAGCGGTTCGATTAAGCCGATTATCGCCTGAATGGCTGGAAGCTATGGCAGAGCGCATCCGCCAGCTTGGGCTGACGGTACACGTTAATCCTTAGCTTGCGTCGGCTTAATGCCTGTAGCCGCGTGGTTACGCGCTTGCCCCGCAGGTGCAAGACTATCGCGTTGCTCATTAAGCGTCTTGTTAATTTCAATCCCTTTACGGTAGTAATCATCATCGGTCACTGGATCTGGCCGAGTAATGGCAAGGTATAAGGTAATAAACCCCGCCACAACCACTAAAAATGGGCCTGCAATAATGTACCAAACATACCCGTATTTCCACCAAGGTTTGGTGTCTAATGTTTCCATTTTCTAATCCTCAATTTTTTATGAGTACCAAGATTATCTGGGCACTAAAAACACTGACTTCTCTGACACCGTTTCTTTGCTTTCCACGGCTTGAATCTCAAATTGAATTTTATGAGAGCCGGTGTCCATCACACCATCAGGCACTTTTAAATCAACAATGACCCAGCGAGATTCAGCAGGTTTTACTGTAATAATTTTATGATGCTCTTCATCTTCGCCATCTTCCGCTGATTCAGCTTCAATTTCAACGTCTTTAAGACCGCTTACATTGAGCTGATAGTGCTGCGTTTTTTCTGTGCCGTTCATAATTTGCAAACGATACACATTTTCCAACTTGCCATCATCGGTCAGGCGCGCCATCACACCGCGATCACGCACCACATTGACTCTAAATGGCGTTCTAAACCATAAACTAGCGAGTAAACTCACGATTAACAACGTAAGAATAGAGGCGTAAATCAGCACACGCGGGCGCATAATACGTTGCAACATTTGCTTATGTGACCAATGATTGGTAATAGCATTTTGCGTGGAATATTTGATTAAACCGCGCTCATAGCCCATTTTATCCATCACCGTATCGCACACATCGGCGCATGCTCCGCAGCCGATACATTCATATTGCAGGCCTTTGCGAATATCAATGCCTGTCGGGCAAACCTGCACGCACAGGCTACAATCAATACAACTACCTAAAGCTTTAGTATTCGCTTTGGCCTCATTCACTTCGGCTTTACGTGACCGACTTCCTCGTGGTTCACCACGCGCTTCATCGTAGGTAACCACCAAGGTGTCATCATCAAACATCGCACTTTGAAAACGTGCATAGGGGCACATGTATTTACACACTTGCTCACGCATATATCCTGCGTTGCCATAGGTCGCAAAACCGTAAAATAATACCCAAAAAGTTTCCCATGGCCCTAAACTTACACTTAATACATAGGAGGCCAGCTCTCTGATTGGCGTGAAATAACCAACAAAAGTAAACCCTGTCCATAGTGCAAAAACAATCCATACAAATTGCTTGGCTGTTTTTCTAAATAGTTTTTTTGTTGACATTGGCGCTGCGTCTAGCTTCATACGCGCCGCGCGATCGCCCTCAATTTTTCGCTCGAACCAAATGAAAATTTCTGTATAGACGGTTTGCGGACAGGTATAGCCACACCACAAACGCCCTGCGATTGCCGTGAAAAGAAATAAAGATAAAGCTGAAATAATCAGAATTGCCGTGAGATAAATGAGATCTTGCGGGTAAAGCACCAAATTAAAAATGTAAAAGCGCTTCGCTTCTAAATCAAATAACAACGCTTGGCGCCCACCCCAGTTTAGCCAAGGCATACCGTAAAAGAAAATCTGAGTAAGCCAAATCATCACCCAGCGCCAGTTTGTAAAGAAACCAGAAACACTACGCGGATAAATTTTATCTTGCGCCGCGTAGAGCGAAATCATGATTTCATCTAATGGAATTTTTGTTTCAGATGCTTTACTAATAGGTAATTCACTCATTTAACTAACCTTGTTTGACTTACAGAATTGGAAAACCCCCATCAATTAGTACTTGCAATTGATGGGGGCTTAATGACATGCTAAAACTACTTGTTATTCGACAAGCCCCATACATAAGCCGCCAACACTTGAATTTGAGCTGGTGTAAACTTAGTTTCCCAAGCGGGCATTTGGTTCACTTTACCTTCATTGACACGTTTGATAATGGCTGCCTCACCAGCGCCATGTAGCCAAATGTTATCGGTTAAGTTGAGCGCACCAATGTCCTGGTTACCTTTACCTTCCGCTCCATGACAGGCTGCGCATGTGGCAAACTTTTCTTTACCTAACCCTGCACGACCTGAATCATGCATTGCGCCTGAAAGGCTTAACACATAGTTGGCTACATTTTTAACATCTTCCGCAGTACCTACTGCTGCTGCCATCGGCGGCATCATGCCAATACGACCAGCTACAATGGTTTCGTGAATTTTCTCTGGGCTACCGCCATAAATCCAATCACTGTCAGTCAAATTTGGAAAGCCGCGGCTACCCTTAGCATCAGAGCCATGACATTGCGCGCAATTGTTCATAAACAAGCGCTCGCCAATCGCTTTAGCTTCAGGGTTTTTAGATAGATCTTCAGGCTTCATCGCGGTGAATTTAGCATATAAAGGCTCTAAGGCTTTATTCGCAGTTGCCACTTCTTGGTCATACTGATTCGCTGAGGTCCAGCCTAACTTCCCTGCATAACTACCCGCACCTGGATAGGCGACTAGATAGAACAGTGAAAACACGATGGTAATGACGAACATACCCACCCACCAACGTGGCAGCGGGTTATTCATTTCACGCAAATCTTCATCCCAAATATGACCACTGGTAT
>JBARQL010000063.1:0-1928 GCA_049643685.1 Methylotenera sp. | reverse complement strand
CTTGATTCAAGCGATATAAAAAGTAGCTTTGGTCTTTGCTACCGTCATCGGCTTTCATCAGTTGAAACAAGCCAGGTTTAAGTGGGTTTTCACGCACTTGCGCATAATGCCCTGTGGCGATTAAATCCGCACCCATGCCCATCGCGTGGTCTAAAAACGCTCTGAATTTAATTTCGGCATTGCATAAAATATCGGGGTTAGGCGTGCGACCCGCTTGATACTCACTTAAAAAATTCGCAAATACGCGATCTTTATATTCTTTACTGAAGTTCACCGCTTCAATGTCAATGCCGATTTTATCCGCCACCGAAACCGCATCGATTAAATCTTGTTTGCTTGAGCAGTATTCATCGGTGTCGTCGTCTTCCCAGTTTTTCATGAAAAGGCCAGTGACTTCATAACCTTGTTGCTTTAACAGCAAGGCCGTGACACTAGAATCTACCCCACCTGAAAGCCCAACGACAATTTTTTTCCTGCTCATTTTCTGCTCCGCAACACATTAGGCGCATACGCCAATGAGCTGCAATTTTATCACTGATGGCATTAAGTGGCTGCGCAAATTTCAAGCACTATTTTGCCCCACATTATTTGATATGCCCGCCAAGCGTCCTAGAATGCGGCCCACAGAGGCATGAAAATCTCTCGGGGAGGTCAGTGGGAGGTGAAGTTTTAATCAATAGGAATAAACCACTTTGGTTTGATTCGCCCAAAATCAGTTCGTATATTGGTTTTGAGTGATTTTTTGGGGTCTAAAACCACTGGGCCATTTGGACTACGCCAAAAAACTACCCAATGCCAAAAAGGACGCCCATTTTCTAGATGCCACTTGATGGAAAGCAGTGCTAAATTTGGGAGTGCTTCCCATGACTCAAAACCCATTTCGCTTTCATTTGCTGAAATACCAAAATGCTTGAGTAGGGTGCGCACGTAGCGAGTATCTGACCAAAGGCTCTTGTCCTCGGCAAAAATACCAAGGCTATTAGCAGCAGATTTACACTCACTGTATGAGATGCCAGCAAGTGCTGCCACACTTGCTATTCCGCAACCAGAATTTTCTTCTTGAACAACAGGCCTCATAAGCACTAGATGTTAATAGTTAAGTAGTAATTCATAAAGCAATCTTCAATTTGCGGCCACCAGTAATGGTGAAGCCTTCACGCTCATAAAATGCGATGGTTCTATCAAATTGTGGGAGCGGCGGGGTTGTGACTTCCAAACGCGTCCAGCCACGTGAAACACCAAAAGATTTAGCTTGAGACACAAGGTGAAGGCCCAGTTGATTGGCACGGTATGCGGGGCTAACGTAAAGTTCAGGAATTGTTCCAAATGTACCTTCAGCATATAGTGCATAGCTTTCGTACAGTGACACAAATCCAACGGCTTTTCCGTTCACTTCGCGAGCTACAAATACGAAATATTTTTTGCGTTCAATAAAGTCTTGGAGCCTGAGAGTTGTTTCTACTAAATTAAAGTTAAATGCTTTAACGCCAACTGCGCACATAATCTCGCTTAGTAACTCGCCAACCATTACTGCTATTTCTTGTGCATCGTCTTTAGTCGCTAATTTTATGGATATTTCTGCATTCATAAATGCTTCACCAACTCTAGCGGGAATTTTCTACCATTCAAGTAATCCTCAAAACAAGTCAGCACTTGCGGGCTGCGCATCAGGTGCGCTTGATTGCGGATTTCATCTATGGTCATCCACACGGCGCGGATAATGCCGTCATCCAGCGCTTGCTCAGGAAAGTGTTGACCCACGCTGCCAATAAAGGCAAAGCGCAAATAAGTCGTGTCGTTATGCTCATGTTTCCAATGGTAAATGCCGAGCAGGGCTTCCGGCATAAAATCATACGCAGATTCTTCTAGCGTTTCACGAATCACCGCTTCAATCAGTGTTTCGTTGTCTTCTAAGTGCCCCGCAGGCT
>JBARQL010000062.1:0-3062 GCA_049643685.1 Methylotenera sp. | reverse complement strand
GGGACAAAGCGGTCGAATGTAGTAAGTAAACTTTAGCTCATAACCAAAAGGGTAAAGTTAAAATCTCTAATGTAATCTTAAACATCCACCTCAAATTCACTTGTAACAGATTGTATTATTTTGTTACAATTGGTTACATCTGCTTATTCATCTATTGCTTTACAGTTGAAGGTCATCTCACCCAAAAAAAGTAAATGAATTAAAGGAAGCTTCATGCCACATGACCCACATTCAGACCGTTTTATTAGCACTTTAACTAAAAACACCGTAGCCATCATTCTGGCAGGTGGTCGTGGCAGTCGCCTGAAGAGCCTAACTGACTGGCGGGCAAAACCAGCTGTGCAGTTTGGTGGTAAATTCCGCATTATTGATTTCCCACTTTCCAATTGCATTAACTCGGGTATTCGCCGCATCAATGTAGCGACCCAATACAAAGCGCAAAGTTTGATCCAGCACATTCAACGCGGCTGGGGATTTTTACGTGGTGAGTTCAACGAGTATGTAAACATTATCCCTGCACAGCAACGCATATCAGAAGACTGGTACAAGGGCACCGCTGATGCTGTGTATCAGAACCTTGACTTACTACGTGAATCTGGCGGTGAGTATGTGTTGATTTTGGCCGGCGATCATATTTATAAAATGGATTATGGCAAGATGCTCGCCACACACGTTAGAAGCAATGCGGATATGACAGTAGCCTGCATTAACGTGCCGTTAGAAGACGCCAAAGGCTTTGGTGTGTTAGCGGTTGATGATACGGATCAGGTCATTGAGTTTGCAGAAAAGCCAGCTAATCCTAAGCATATGCCAGGTGATCCTACAAAAGCATTTGCGAGCATGGGTATCTACGTATTTAACGCAAAATTCCTTTATGAACAATTGATTCGTGATGCAAACGACCCAGCTTCAAGTCACGACTTTGGTGGTGACATCATTCCGTACATTATCGAAAAACATAAGATTCAAGCGCATCGTTTTACTGAGAGCTGCGTAGGCGTTAAGGATGGCAATTACTATTGGCGTGATGTGGGTACGATTGACGCCTATTGGGAAGCCAATATGGAGCTCACTAGAGTGGCTCCTGAGCTTAATTTGTATGATAGAGAATGGCCCATTTGGACGCATCAAGAACAACTTCCCCCCGCGAAGTTTATTTTTAACGATGTAGGAAGGACCGGTCAAGCCATCGATTCACTGGTTTCTGGGGGATGTGTAATTAGTGGCTCCAGTGTTAAGAACTCGGTTTTATTCTCGGACGTAAGAGTTCACAGCTTTTGCTCAATTGCAGGTTCGGTTGTTTTACCTAAAGTAACCATCAATCGCAATGTTGTCCTCAAAAATGTTGTTATTGACAGAAGTTGTGTGATTCCAGAAGGCATGCAAATCGGCGTGGACTTGGCTTTAGATGCGCAGCGTTTTTATGTGTCAGAAAAAGGCATTGTGTTGGTCACGCCCGATATGCTGGGGCAAGATTTATATCGATCCATTTGATCTAAAATCAATATGTATTATGGGGCGATTAACCTAGGATTTACTTTAATTTAAACAAGCGAGGCTGAATATGCGTAAACGGATCATTACTCAGACTCAACAGGAAATTACACCTTCAGGCACCAATTGGCTAAATCTCGAAGAGCTCACTGTAGTGGAAGTCAGCTCCGAGGATGCCGCATATCCAATTGAGTCTGCCTTGCTTAATAACCGAACGTTGGGGTGGCGTGCGGCGGAACCTGGCAAGCAGGTTATACGCCTACTTTTTGACAGCCCACAACCTATTAATCGGATATTCCTGAGATTCGTTGATACCAGCACCGCACGTACGCAAGAATTTGTATTAAGTTGGTCTGCAGATGGCGGAAAATCGTTCTCAGAAATAGTCCGACAGCAATGGAACTTCAATCCTCAAAGTGCTACGAAGGAAACAGAAGATTTTAATGTTGATTTACCAGCAGTGACGGCGCTCGAGTTAAGTGTCACCCCAGATATTAGTGGTGGACATGCACTGGCTTCTTTATTGCAGTTGCGGCTTGCCTAACCTTTTAAGGTTATTTTATTCATCAGAACTATTCTCTATACGTCCTATTGTATTTGACACGCATTAAGAAAGAAGTAACAACCTATGTTAGTTCATAATAAAGCCATTAAGGAGCTGACCCCTGCGGATTATCTCGTTATCGAAAAAGAACATAAGTTGCTGGAAAAGTACTTACATAGTCTTCGAGAGGCTTGTGTCTGTAGTAACTTAGATAAATTGCCTGATTGTAAAGTCTGCGACAAAGAGAAGCAGAGCTCGTGCCTAGGAAGACTACCTTCTTTCCTATTCAACATTATTGAACTGGCAGCTAGGCATTTTAAGGATGAAGAAACCATCATGTTGAGCAGACCCAACGTTACAAGGCAATACGAATACTTCCGTATTCATAGACAAGCACACGATGACATCATGCTTAAGTTGCAGGGCTTGGTTGATGAATGCTTAACGTTGAGAAATGATGGCAATGTTGCTGAAATCTACGTCAAATTTTACGACCAAATTTCAGACCTATTTGAGAAGCATGACCGTTTTTTTGATGATCCATTTATTGCCTCAACTAAAACCTAAGCAACAAAGAAAGTAGTCTCAAGATGAATAAAACCAGAAACCTTCAATACATGAAGAAACACGGTCAGATGCTAAATAGAGAGATTACAAATGATACTGGCATTTCACATGTACGCATTGCAGAAAAAAGCGAGTTGATGCAATGAAGAATCTAGCTGATGCTTCAAGGAAACGTGTAAAAGCTACTGCTGTAAGTTTGCAAGTCAATAAAATGCAAACCCTAGCAGTTAACTTGTTGTAAAAGCACGTGTTGGTTACAACATGAAACAATTAAATTGATTACGACACAACTTGTTGACTATTCGAAATAATTAAGACACTGTTCTGACCTAATATGCGAAGCTATATTGTTTGATTTGCAATATAGAAAACTTGCTCCAAAGTTTTTATAGCGCTTTTGCATAGGCGCTATTTTTTTGCCTAAATTTTGTACGTTTTTAATATTTTATGTCACCAA
>JBARQL010000061.1:0-2740 GCA_049643685.1 Methylotenera sp. | reverse complement strand
GTAGTGGCGATGACGTTGGCGCGACTTTCTTCTTCTTCACTCGCCCACGGTAGTACTAAGTGCAAGCCTTGCTCGGCAAGCGCTTTGCCAAAAGCAATCCAATGAAGGGTCGGCCATAGCTTGCTATCACGGCTGGTGCCATGCAGGCCAATCACAAACGGACCTGGTAGATTCAAGTTCAGTTTTTCTGCGCTTAAGCCATATTCAGGCGCATCATTGGGCGCGGGGTAATCTAAACTTAATGCAACCAGCGTGCGGTTGCGCGTCACGGCGTGTTGCTGGTATGAGCAAGCGTGGGTGACATCATAAAACCTACTGGCAAGTGGCTCGCGGATGGAATTTTTATCGTAGCCATGCTTAACACCATTGGCGAGCTTGGTGATAAGCGCACTTTTAAGTAAGCCTTGCGTGTCAATCATACTATCATATTGATTATGTTGAATTTGTTGCTTAAATTGGCTGATTTCTTGCCAAGTTTTTTTGCTAAAAAGTTGCTTGCGCCAGCGCCGCATGGCCACGGTAAACACTTGGTTCACCCCTGTATGCAAACGTGGAATATCCGCAAAGTTTTCTTCTACTACCCAATCTATTTGCGCATCAGGAAAATGGCGACGAATGTCGTGGATGACCGGGCAATTGTGAATCACATCGCCTAAAGACGATGTTTTGATGAGTAAGATACGTTTCATGGGCGTATTTTCGCATACAATTCAAACTTTTAGTCTTGAAACGATCTGATTTGAAATTCGCATTTCTGATATTTAAAGTGTTTCCCTACGGTGGTGTGCAACGCGATATGTTGCGTATTGCCCACGACTGTGCCAATGCAGGACATGAAGTCACGATTTATACGGGAGAATGGCGTGGTGAAATGCCTGATACGCGCATTAAGGTGCAGATTCTGCCAAGTAGCGGCTGGCTGAATCACCAGAAACATCAATCGCTCATCAACGCGATGCAGCAAGCTTTGGCTGAAAATCCTGCCGATTTGGTGGTTGGTTTTAACCGTATGGCGGGGCTGGATGCATATTACGCGGCTGACCCATGCTATTTAGAGCGCGCATATAAAAAGGGCTTTTTTTACAGATTGACGGGACGTTATCGCTTTTTTGCAGGCGCCGAAGAATCCGTATTTAGCACAACCAGCCACTGCCAAGTTTTATTGCTTACCGAGCGCGAAAAGCACAGCTTTCAACAATGGTATGGCACGCCAGACGCACGTTTTCATTTGCTGCCACCCAGCATTCCGCTAGAAAAATTTGCAGGCAAAAACCGCGAACAATGCCGCCAATATGCGCGGAAACAATTTAATTTGCCTGAAAATGCTAATATTATTTTAACGGTAGGTTCAGCCTTTGCGCGTAAGGGTGTCGATCGGGCGATTGATGCGCTCGCCGCTTTGCCTAAAACCCTGCAAGATTACACTTGGCTGGTAGCGATTGGCGAATATGAATCGAACAGCGACATGCAGGCGTATACTCAAAAACGCAATATTACGCACCGCTGCATTCAGGCAGGTGGCCGGCCTGATGTGGCCGATTTAATGGTGGGTGCGGACGTATTCGCCCATCCTGCGCGTTCAGAATTGGCGGGTATTGTGTTGATTGAGGCGATGACCGCTGGGTTGCCAGTACTGGTGACCGATGTTTGCGGCTATGCGCCACATATCAAACAAGCCAAAGCAGGTGTGATACTGGCTTCACCCTTTAACCAAATAGCCATGAACGAGGCACTTGAACAGATGTTGCAATCGGACCAAAAAAGCGCATGGCAAGCCAATGGCCAACGTTATGTGCGGAAAATTAACACCACTTCTTCAGCCAGTGCAGAAGCTGATTATTTGATTTCGCTGGCGCATCAACAACAAGGTAACGGTCATGGTCAATAGAGTGGTGTTACCTGCGCATATACGTAGCCATTTTGGGCAAGAGGCGTTTGCTGAAATTATGCAGATGCAGGGTAAGATATTCCGTGATGTGCCTGGCCGAAAAACCATACAAGTCCGTTTGGGGGAGGGAAGTTACTTTATCAAGCAGCACTTCGGCGTGGGTTGGGGCGAGATTTTAAAAAGCTTTTTCAGTTTCAAGCAGCCGATTCTTGGTGCGCAGACCGAAGTGGAGGCCATCAAAAGATTGGACGAAATTGGCATTCCTACCACCCCTTTGGTGGGTTACGGCGTGCAAGGTAATAATCCAGCCACGCAGCAATCCTTCATTATTACGCAAGATCTAGGGGATATTACTTCGTTAGAAGATGTGTGCGCAGATTGGCAAACCAATCCGCCTGAAGCCGTGTTTAAGCAAGCCGTAGTGATTGCCATGGCGCAGTTGGCGGCCAAATTACACGCGGCTGGGCTGTGCCATCGGGATTTTTACTTGTGCCATTTAGCACTCAAAAAAGCTGAGTTAGCGCAAAATCAAGTGAATCTGATTTTAATCGACTTGCATCGCATGGCACTCAATCAGCCGAGTAGCGGCAACGCGGTGATGAAAGATATTGCAGGTCTGGTGTTTTCGACCAAGGATTGTGGTTTTACCGCGGAAGATTGGGTCTTATTTAAACAACATTATCTGCCGCAATCCGAGGATTTTTGGGCAAAAGTGGAAGCGCGTGCCAATCAGCTTTATGGGAAATATCATAGCGATAAATTTCAAAAACGGCTTGCAGGTGAAAAGTCAGCAATGCATTAAATTGTGTACGAAATACTCAAGAAATTCTGTCAAAAATATCACTTAAAAAA
>JBARQL010000060.1:0-22597 GCA_049643685.1 Methylotenera sp. | reverse complement strand
ATTCTTTACTAGAATTAGCATCGGTGGCAAAGGTATTGCCTGCCCCCGTAAACGCATTCTCGCCTAACAGACCACTACTGTAATATTCATGGTCAAACACGTTGTTGATTTTGCCGAACAACTGCCAACCTGATTCACCAAACTTGTAACGGGTATCCAGGTTGAATACTGCGTAACCAGCCACTTTGCCTGCACCTGAGTAATCATTACCATCCACGCTGTTAGCAGCATCGACAGCACGGTGCTTGTTGTTCTCATTGCCGCGGACATATTGATCTGAGAATGCCACCATCGTCGCACCGATTGACCAGTTCAGCATCGCTTGCCATTCACCACGTAGTTTGAGTTGGTGTTTAGGAATGCCTACCAAATAATCCCCAGATTTTACTTGAATCACTTTGTTGCCATCTGCATTGACAAATCTAGATGAGTTGGCTTGAGAAGCAATCTCAAAGCTGTCTTCATAAGTGGCTCTAATATAGCTGTAACCTGCTGACCATTTAAAGTCGCCTGTGGTGCCATTGAGGCCAAAGTCTAACCCTTGACGACGGGTTTTACCAACGTTATCAAAGTAACCTGCCCCTGTAGTACCTGATGCGATAAATTGCAAATCGTTGTAGTTGGTGGTGCGATATGCGCCTGCTGTCCAGCGAATCGAGTCACCCAACTTACCACGGAAGCCGCCTTCAAAGGTTTTGGCCACCACTTGTTTGAGAGGTGGGTCTCCTGCCATTGCGTTAGGTAATAAACATGGGAAGGCAGGATCAGCACAGCCTGTTTCGATCGGGCTGGGTGCGCGGTTGCCTTCGTTGTAGCCTGCGTAAGTATTGAGTTCTGGTGAAAAGGCATAAGTAAGCCCTAGCGCAGGGTTGAAGCGTTTGAAGGTGTGTTTACCACCCGCATCGCCACCAGCAGCAGATACTTCCGTCACGCCTGGATCATCACAATCTGCTATAGCGCCTGTCGCGTTATCAATACAAGTGGCTTCTTTGTGTCCAGCAAGGTGGTCTTTAAGTTTAATCCGTGTGTGATTGTATCGTCCTGATGCAGTGACTGCCAATTGTGGCGTTACGTTAAAAGTGTCAGTGGCAAACAAGCTCCAAGTTTTACTTTTACCTGATAAATCATTCGCATCCTCAATCACTGGATCTAAGCCTGTTAAGCCACGTGAATTGGTAAATGTCGCCGCCGCTTGCTCAGTTTGCGTAAACTTAGTGCGTCCAAGGTCAACGCTCGTCCCTCCAGTAAACATGTTGCGATCTGTCGCCCATGTCAATTGCAATGTGCCACCATAGCCTTTATTGGTTGTTTGACTGCGATTATTTACACCATGCGCATAAGTATTTTCACAAATAGCTCCTAGCCCTAAGCCATCACAGGCATCCCATAACGCTTCATATTCATCATTGACATCACCATTTAAGGTTTTGGTTTTATTACGGCGATAATAAGCATTCGCCGTCAATAGCCATTCATCTGATAGCCAATGACTAATCTTACCGTTAACAAAACTTAATTTATTCTCGGTAATATCTGGTTTAGTGTAGATGGTTTCGTAGTCTAAATCACGTAACATCGATTGAGGTGTATACGCATTACCATACAATTCAGTATCTGCTCCTGAAAAACTGACATCCACATCTGTTTTATCATTACTCCAACCAAGTTTAGCAAAGCCTTGCAAAACATCAGAGGGTGAACTATCCCGCCAGCCTTGCTCTTTAAATTGATTACCCGCAAAGAAATAACTTACACCATTGTCTAATTTACCGCCGTACTCACCCTCAACTGCCCAACGACCGAAGGATCCGCCATAAGCTTGTATGCCGCCACCAGGAAAATTTTCTCCACTTTTTGTTTGTACAGACAGCGCGCCGCCAAGCGTATTTAAGCCAAATAATGGATTAGACCCTGGCATCAAAGTGATACTTGAAATAGCATTTTGTGGAATTAAGTCCCAATTCACGGTATCGCCGAATGGCTCATTGATGCGCACACCGTCTTGGTAGACTGACAAGCCTTGAGGTGTACCTACTAATGGAGATGAAGTAAAGCCACGAAAATTCACATCTGGCTGATATGGGTTATTTTGCGCTTCATTGATATTCACGCCAGATAGATTCTGGTTCATAAAGTCAGCCACGCCTAAACTTTGCTGATTTTGAATGTCTTTACCTTTAACGGTTTGCACATTGGATGGCACTTGGTTGACTGGAACGCCCAATCCATCTAAAGGTGTACTACCTACCACTTCGATTGTACCAAGCTCAACGGCCTCAGCTCTATTTTCCGCCATTGCCATTTGTGGTATCGCATAGGCCGCTATAATTGCAGCCAGAATCAATTTTGGCTTCATGTTTTTTGCTTGTAATGTTTTTTGCATACGATTTTCCCTAGGTTATATTTTCGAAACAGCAATAACGAATGCCTCATGTTATAACGTCATTTCTCCCCACAATAAAAGCAAAAATCATTCCCAAGCGTTAATATTTAAAATTACTCAAATAAATCAATAAGTAAGGTATTTTATTAAGGTAATTCTAATATTATACAACCATTAATTGGCTGTATATAGCCAATTAATGGTTGTATACAGCCAATTAATGGTTGTAACAGTTTAATTTAATTAACTCAATATCTTTTGAAATTGGATTTTTCAAAAATTTGGCATTCATTAATAAAAAACACCCCGATTATTCGGGGTGTTTTTTTAGCCTCCTATTAACAAATCTAGGATATCAGCAAACTATTATCTTACGATGATAGTTGTTACCATTAAACTATAGGCTAAATACGTTCAATGCACCGCCGCCAGGAGCCGCATTGTATTTAACGAGTTCAGCATAACCACCAGCAGCGCCAAGCGCGTCTGTAGGTGTAGTCATACCAAGATTCATCGCGACACCAGCCCAGCCACCGATACCTGATAGCACGCCAACATACTGTTTACCTTTGTTACCGTATGTGAATGCATTACCAATCACGCCAGAACCCACTTGGAATTTCCAAAGTTCTTTACCTGATTTAGCATCAACCGCTTTGAGCCAACGATCCAAAGTACCGTAGAACACTAAGTCTGTAGCAGTTGTTAAAACACCACCCCAAGCAGAGAATTTCTCTTTGTTGTACCATACTTTTTTGTTGGTCATCGGGTCATAAGCAGCAAAGCCACCCATTACGCCGTCTGGACCTGGGAACATAGTCAATGTAGCACCAACCCAAGGTTGACCAGCAACGTATTTAGATTCCACTGGCTCGTATGTCATACATACGTGGTTAAGTGGTGAATACATTAAACCAGTTCTTGGTGAGTATGCTGCTGGTTGTTGATCTTTAGTACCCAAAGCCGCTGGGCAGATGCCTTTAGCATTGTAGTCTTGGTGAGTTGATGCGTTTGCTGTTTTATTAGGCACGCCAGTTTTCAAATCAACGCCAGTTGCCCAGTTAACGAATGGGTGCACTTTTTCAGCAGCTACTAATTTACCGTTGTGTGCATTCCAAGTGTAAGCAAAACCGTTACGGTCATGGTGCCATGCGTAGGTTTTGCCACCTTTGTCGAACAAGATGACTTCATTCACACCGTCGTAATCCCACTCATCGTGCGGCGTCATTTGCATACCCCAACGCGCCATACCTGTATCAACATCACGTGCAAATACTGACATTGACCATTTATTGTCGCCTGGACGTACATCTGGATTCCAAACTGATGGGTTACCGATTCCGTAATACATCAAGTTGGTACGTGCATCATACGGAAACCAGCCCCATACAGAGCCACCACCATGTTGCCAGCCATCTTTAACAGCTTGTGGTTTTAACCATGTACGTGTGCCAAGTTCTTTTTCACCAATTTTCAATTGGTCATGTGGAAGTGCTTTAAATGAACCACCAATTTTGTTACCGCCGTTTACATCTTGGTAAACTGATAATGCACTGTACTCTGGTGTATCTTTGTTAAAACCTTCGCCAATTAGTGTTTCAGCATCTGGGCCTGTTGAGTAAGCTTTCCATGCTAATGAACCATCTTTGATGTTGTAAGCTGCGATAAAGCAACGTACACCAAACTCAGCACCTGAACAACCTGTGATCACTTTGTCTTTAATCACATGTGGCGCGTTAGTGTTGGTTGCACCTACTTTTGGATCTGTATTTTTAACTTCCCAGATTTTTTTACCATCTTTAGCATCAAGGGCTACCAAGTTACCGTCATTTTGTTGCAGGAAAACTTTACCATCGCCATAACCCATACCACGTGATACGTTATCGCAACATAATACAGCTTGTACTGATGGATCTTGTTTAGGGAAATATGACCAAACGATTTTTTGGTTGTCGTTTAAATCAAGCGCGTACACGTTGTTTGGGAATGCTGTATGTACATACATCATGTTACCAACAACAACAGGTGAACCTTCATGGCCACGGTTGACACCAGTAGCGAATGTCCAGGCAGCTTTCAGGTTTTTAACATTAGTCTTAGAAATTTGCGCTAACTTGCTGTAGCCTTGGTTATCATGCTGACCACGTGGGTGTAGCCAGTTGTTTGAATCTTTCAGTGCTGCTTCTTGGTCTGCAGCTGCGGATGCAACCATAGGCAAAGCCATGGCTACACATGCTGCAACACCTAATACTTGTTTTTTTGTAAACATAGTGTTATCTCCAAAGATAATAATAAGAATGAGATAAAAATAACCTCAATTTGCTCACATCAAACTGGCACTAGGATGACAGATCACTGAAACAACTACACATATATAATAAATATACATTATGCCTAATTGTTTCAATTTGTAAACGAATGTAACTGTATCTAAATTAGCAGCGAATTAGGCCATCCAGAATATTAAATCGTACTGGTCCAGATTATTGATTGCATCCTGCGATTTTTTTGGTAGTATTGCGTACTTGGGTTCTCCTAGTATCCATCAAATGTCATTTTCTGCCGGCAAAAGCTTACAGAAAATTAATGTTAGCTGGATGGGAGGTTGCAATGCTAAGGCCGTGGGAACTCAACGTAGAAATTGAACGAAAATCTGGCACGGCCATTCATGTGCAAATCGCACAAAAAATCATTGCGGATATTCAAAGTGGGCGCTTTACGCCTGGCATTGCTTTGCCTGGTACACGCGACCTAGCGAGCAAAATCAATGTCAATCGAAAAACCGTGATTCAAGCCTATGATGAATTGATTGCACAAGGCTGGCTAACAAGCGAAAGTAAACGCGGTACATTCGTTTCTACTAGAGTACTTACCGTAAACCTTCATCACCATCACAACAAAACAGAAATGCCAACACAAAGGCGAATCACCTATCCATCCCGCATTTCTAACTCCTTGCCGATTACCAACAAGCACCAAACTCATGACATCATTCACTTCAGCGAAGGCCTGCCAGATGCGAGGCTAATTCCATATGAAATGCTTTCGCGCGCGATGCGTCACGCGCTCAATGTCTCAGCAAGAAGCAATAAATCCACCTATGGCGACCCTAAAGGCGCAATGATATTAAGAGAAGCCATTCTACAAATGCTTAATATGGAAAGAGGCTTACACGCAAAAGTCGAAAACATTTGCATAGCCCGTGGTAGCCAAATGGGCATTTTTTTGGCCGCTAGGGTTTTTGTGCGAACTGGAGACTATATTGTTGTTGAAAAATTAACGAATCCGCTAGCGCGCGAGGCGTTTAAGAGCTGTGGTGCCAGTATTTTACACGTCCCACATGATGCCCAAGGCTTAGATGTTGATCACCTGGAAAGTTTATGCAGCCAACACAAAATTCGTGCCGTGTATGTCACCCCGCATCATCAAATCCCCACCACCGTTACCATGTCGCAAGCACGCAGACAAAAGCTTTTAGCACTTGCAGCGCAATTTGACTTTTTGATTGTCGAAGATGACAGCGATCATGAATTCAATTTCACCAGTCAAAATATGCTGCCACTAGCGAGCATGCAAAATACCAACCGCGTGATTTACATAGGCTCGCTTTCAAAAGTATTGGCACCTGGCTTTCGGGTAGGCTACATTGTCGCCCCTGCTGAAGTGGTCGCACAATGTGCCGACCAAATTTCGTTAATAGATCGCCAGGGCGATCAAATCACTGAATTAGCTATAGCTGAGTTGTTATATATCGGTGAGATCAAAAAACATAATCTACGTACTCTCAAAATATATGACGAACGCCGTGATTTCATCTCGAAGCTAATAATTCAAGAACTAAGCGAGTTTGTGACTTTTAAGCTGCCAGATAGTGGTCTTGCCATATGGTTAGAAATTTTCCAGGCCATTGATATGAGCAAACTGATGAGAGAGGTTGAATTTGTAAAAATAAGTATTAGCACTGGAGCAGACTTTTCTAATACCAACGAACCTGTTGCTGCAATTAGATTGGGGTTCGCCAACCTTAATAACGATGAAATCAGCACTGGCATTATGCGTCTTAGAGCCGCTTTTTCAAATCAAGAAGCGGAGTTATTACGCGCATAAAATTGGATATAAATAAACACCAGCATTAAAAATGGTGGTATACAACCAAAATGTGGCGGTTGTATACTACCGATTGGCTGCATACAACCACCACTTTTTATTTTGCACATTGCGTCTCAAAAAATAAATTTTTACAATATCTTTATTATTCAATAGCTTAATAAAAATTTATATCCAATAAAATATATTGGCATACGTATTGCTATCTATATCTTAGGGAGTACTGTCACTAGGACTTTTCATTATGGCATAATTTTAAGGGTTGTGTGCGTAATGCACTGGATAGGCTCCTCACTCTAGTTTTGTATATTTGCATGATAAAAAAAATATAAAAGGTACCTTGCGGTACCTTTTATATTGCTAGTTCGTTCAGCTATTTGCGAGCTAAACTATTAGCAAAATTACTCTTTACCAATTTGATACACTTCTTCGTTATCTTCAACAATTTTACCAGTTGCCGCATCTACTTCCACTTTGTATTCTTTACCATTTGCAGAGGTAATATCAAACTCGTAAGAAGCTTTGCCATCTGGCTCAACTTCATACTCAGTTTCAGCGATTGTACCTGGGTGTGCGGCTAACGCTGTCGCTTTAGCATCTTCTTCAGAAACTTTATCTGAAGCAAATTTAGCATTATCCGCTTTTACTTCTTCCTCAACTTCAGTGATTTTGCCTGTTTTAGCATTGCATTCAATATCCCATGAGGTACCATCTGTTGATTCAACATCAAATTCATAAACACCGGCTTTACCTTCGTTTTTGAATTCAACTTTTACGATAGTACCATCGTGTTTTGATAAAGCGGCATTGACACATTTGCCTAAGCTATCGTGTACCTTGGGTTGCATCCCGCTGTGTTCACCCATGGCTGTATTTGCAAAAAATGCTGCAGCTACTAGGGTAGTGCCCATTGTTAATCGAAACATAATAATCTCCAGTCTTGTAATAAAAAATCAATAAATACACATGCTAGGTCATGCAAATTCTTGAGTTCGTATTATATCTTTAATTGTACCGGCGTTATATAAGATAAAACACTTATATATTATATAAATCAATGCGTTAAATGGCTGAATACAACCAATTATTGAAGCATTACAGCCAATTATTGAGATTAAGCATTAAATTTCCAGTTGAGGTCTATTCCCAATTCATTTTCTGTCGCTGCCAAATCGTGTGCCACGCCAATACCCGGCACAAATGCTAACGTTTCTTGCCAATAAATAAGGGGCAAAGCATCTCGCTGCCATGGTGGAATATTGGCTTCCTGTAAAAGATGCTTTAATGTTCTAGTGGGACGCAACGCATTGGGTTTAAAGCGTTCTCCACCTTTTCGATTGGTGATTCGTAACTTTTCCATGCCGAATTTAAGCGCCAAACCGGTACCTATCACCTGCTTAAATACTAGCTGACCGCCATTTGGCAAGGTTAATTGCGACTCGCCATTCCAATCTAACTCAAAATCTTGTGATTTTTGTGCCTGAATTAAATACGCTTTTTGTTGATAGCGCTTGAGAGTTAAATACTGCGCATGATGATTCAATGGTAATTGAATGCAAATTTTCGCATCCGCCTTAGCGTTCAGTAGTTGCTCAATCATTTCATTTAAACATTCTGCGCTTGGCATGGCTAAGTAGTTTCTAGCAAACCACCAACGTAATAAATTCTTGGCACGCGGCATTTCTAATGCGCTTAAGCCCTGCAAACAGAGGATATTATTTTTTATGACGCTTTCAGCATCTATCGTAGCCAAGGTATCAAGCAATTCATTGGCTTCAGCCAAATGTGATGCGGTTCTGGCAAGTACACTTTTAACGGCTGAGTAGCGGGTGGCTAAAATTGGCAGGATTTCATGGCGCACAAAATTACGATCAAAATCTGTATTTTCATTACTTTCATCATTGCACCATGTGATGCCATTCTGTTCCGCATAGTCTTGTAGCGATAGTCGTGAAACATTTAACAATGGACGCAACAAACGCCTAGACTCATCTACAGCAGCCATACTGGCTAAGCCTTTGACTCCAGCGCCTCTGAATAACTGTAATAATAGTGTTTCTGCTTGGTCATCTTGATGATGGGCGGTGACGATAAAGTCAGGTTGTCTTTTTTCTACCGTTTTGTTCAGTAGCACATTGTTGTTTAGTGTGAAGTTCATTAGCGCTTCGTAGCGGAGTTTTCTCGCCGCCGCTTCTATGCCTAACTTGGCATTTGGGTCAAGATTAACATGCACAACCTCTAACGGCACATTCAGTGAGTCGCATAGTTCTGAGCAAAACTTCACCCAAGAGTCCGCATGTAGATTTAAGCCGTGATGCACATGCATAGCATGTAAATGGAAAGGGATAGTTTGTTTGGTAATCGCTAGCAGGTGTAGCAATACGCAGGAATCTAAACCGCCACTTAAAGCCAGCAACACGTTTGCATCTGGCTTTAAATGAGCACTTAAAAAATGATTAATCTGATCAATTAACGCGTGTGCAGAGGGGTAAATCGAGGTTGAAGTCGCAGACTCCACAATACTTACAGACTTACTTCTTTTTTTCAACGACTTCTTTGAAATTGCCGTAACTCATTAAACGCTCATAACGACTCACCAACAACATTTTAATGGATTTAGATTTTAGTTTAGTGAGCTCCTCTTTAAGCGCCGTACGCAAAGAGGCCATTACCACTTCTGGGGAACGGTGCGCACCGCCTAAAGGCTCGGGAACAATACGATCAACTAATCCCAAAGTTTTCAGACGATCAGAAGTAATCGCGAGCGATTCTGCCGCGACTGATGCTTTATCAGCGCTCTTGTATAAAATTGATGCGCAACCCTCAGGAGAAATGACCGAATATGTGCCATATTGCAACATCAATAATTGATCTACAACGCCCAGTGCCAGCGCCCCGCCTGATCCACCTTCACCAATAATCACGCCGATAATCGGTGTTTTCAATTCTGCCATCACGTATAAATTACGTGCGATCGCTTCAGACTGGCCGCGCTCTTCAGCACCAATACCCGGGTAAGCACCTGGGGTATCGATTAAAGTAATGATGGGGATATTGAATTTTTCTGCTAATCGGAATAAACGCAATGCTTTACGATAACCTTCAGGTCTCGGCATACCAAAATTCCGGTATTGACGTTCTTTTACATCACGCCCTTTTTGGTGACCAATCACCATGACTGGCTGACCTTCAAATCTCGCCAGGCCACCAACAATTGCCGGATCGTCTGCGTAAGCACGATCACCATGTAACTCTTCAAAATCAGTAAAAATACCCTGGATATAATCCAAAGTGTATGGCCGCTGCGGGTGGCGCGCTAACTGTGAAATTTGCCAGGCGGTTAAATTGCCATAAATATCTTCAGATAATTTTCTATTTTTCTTTTCTAAAGCAGTGAGCTCTTTAGAAATATCTAAAGCATCATTCGCATCATGCGCAGCTTGTAAACCTTCAATTTGGCTTTCAAGTTCTGCGATAGGCTGTTCAAAGTCTAGGTAACTAATTTTCATATCATGTACTCAATATTCATAGCATTATCTCAAAACCACATTCCATCACGCAACCAAATTAAGACAAAACGGAGGGTCTAAGCCAGTACAACTAACACCACTCGTGCGGAGGAGTGAGAAGTACGGCAAGACCAGACAACGCTACATTAGTTTGACTGCATAACGGAACGCTAATTATATAGGATTTTTACGTTTTCGCGACTCAACCACTCGGTTAAACCTGCAATCAATTCTTCATGCAAATCTACGCGCCAGTCATTACCTAACATCAGCTCTACTTTACTGGTTTTATTATGATATTCAACCTTTACGGGGCAGCCACGCTGTTCATCTGAGGCACCTTTGCAATAAGGCTTTAACATCGCTTTCAATTTTACTGCGTCCGCTTGTCCATTACAGGCGATTTTTAAAAAGCTGGCACGTGCATTTCTTAGACCTGATAAATCGTGCAGTTTTCTGGCATTCACTCGAATACCACCAGAAAACTCATCGTTACTCACACGACCTTCTACAATAATGAGCTGGTCATCTTTTAACAAATTCTGATACTGATTCAGCAACTCGCTCCCCACCACCACTTCAATACGTGTGGTGCCATCATCCAAGCCTACAATGGCCATTTTGCCACGCCCTGTCATGCGGATTCGGATGCCTGACACAATGCCAGCAATGAGCTGCGGCAGTTCTTTGGGGCTTAAATTCGCCAATGTGGTTGAAACAAATTGACTCAAATCTTTTTGATAAGATAAATAAGGATGCCCGCTAAAGTAAAAGCCCAGCGCAGCCTTCTCTTCTAACAGGCGTTGTTGCTCAGTCCAATCAGGTACGTTAGGTAAAATATTGGCCGCTTTATCTTCAACATCGCCAAATAAACTGTTTTGATTGCTATTGGCACTGTTTTGTTCTGCTGCCGCCATCGCCATGGCCACCCCTGCTAACAGCGCATTTCTACTCGGGGATAACTTGTCAAATGCACCTGCACGAATTAAAGACTCCACCACGCGTCGATTCACCTTACGTAAGTCCAGGCGATTGCAAAAATCAAATAAATCGGTAAACGGGCCAGCTTGCTTGCGCGCTTGCAAAATCACTTCTATCGCGGCCAAGCCTGTGCCTTTCACGGCGCCTAGCCCATACAAAATTTGAGTTTTACTAATTGGTGTAAATTTAAATTCACTTTGATTGATGTCTGGTGGCAATACTTCTACGTGGTTAGGGGTGCAGTCATCGTAAAATATATGTACGCTGTCGGTATTATTCATGTCCGCAGACATGCTGGACGCCAAAAATGCCGCTGGATAATGTGCTTTTAAATAGGCCGTCTGATACGCGACCAATGCGTAGGCTGCTGCGTGTGATTTATTAAAACCATAACCAGCAAATTTCTCCAGCAAGTCAAACAACTCGGTCGCTTGACGCTCCGTCATATTGTTTTTGGTGGCGCCCTCCACAAAAGTTTTGCGTTGCGCATCCATTTCTTCTTGCTTCTTTTTGCCCATCGCGCGACGTAGCAAATCTGCGCCGCCTAGGCTATAGCCCGCCACCACTTGCGCAATTTGCATCACCTGCTCTTGATATACGGCAATACCGTAAGTCTCTTTCAGAATAGGCTCTGTCAGCGGATGTGGATATTCCACACGTTGTTTACCATGTTTGCGGCGGCAAAAATCAGGAATCAAATCCATAGGACCTGGGCGGTACAAAGCCACCAGCGCAATAATATCTTCAAAGCAATCTGGCATTGCCTGTTTAAGCATATCCTTCATGCCTTTGGACTCCAGCTGAAACACGGCCGTGGTATTGGCGGTTTTTAGGAGCTGGAAAGTCGCTTTATCATTGAGTGGTAATGTTTCAAATGATAAGGGCGGTAAACCCTCAGCTGCACGCTGTTTATTCGCATTGACCAAGGCCAACTCTAAAATAGTCAAAGTACGCAGCCCTAAAAAGTCGAACTTCACAAGCCCAACGGCTTCGACATCGTCTTTATCATACTGGCTGACTAAGCTTGCGCCATCGGCTTGGCAATAAACGGGACAGAAATCTGAGATTTTTCCTGGTGAAATGAGTACGCCGCCTGCGTGCATGCCAACGTTACGCACTAAGCCTTCTAGCCTGAGTGCTAACTCTAACAACTCGCGTAATTCTTCTTCATTTTCGCGACGCTCTGCGAGTTGCGGTTCTTTGACAAGCGCATCCGACAAGGTAATACCTAACTCCATCGGAATCAATTTGCTAATCCCATCGACAAAATGGAATGGTAAATCCAGCACGCGACCGACATCGCGCACCACCGCTTTAGCCGCCATGGTACCGAAAGTGGCAATTTGTGAAACCGCATCTAAACCATATTTTTGCTTCACATAATCAATCACACGGTCGCGCCCTTCTTGGCAGAAATCAATGTCAAAGTCGGGCATTGAAACGCGATCCGGGTTCAAAAAACGCTCAAACAGCAGGTTATATTCTAGCGGGTCTAAATCGGTAATGCCTAGGCTGTATGCCACCACAGAACCAGCGCCTGAGCCACGTCCGGGCCCGACAGGCACGCCGTTATGTTTCGCCCACTGAATAAAATCTGCCACAATCAAAAAGTAGCCAGCAAAGCCCATTTGGTTGATGACTTGCGTTTCAAAGTCCAAGCGTGTGTGATAATCCGCTTGTCTGGCTTCACGTATTTGCTCGTCAGGGTAAAGCACTTCTAAGCGTTTTGCTAAACCTCTACGCGCTTCTGCGATTAAAAAATCGTTCAAACTTTCATTATTCGGCGTTGGAAAGTTAGGTAAATAATTTTTACCCAGCGTTAAAGTTAAATTACAACGCTTGGCGATTTCTACGCTATTCGTGAGCGCCTCAGGCATGTCGGCAAATAAATCTGCCATTTCTGCTTGTGATTTATAATATTGTTCTATTGTGAAATTTTTAGGTCGACGCGTATCAGCCAGCACATAACCTTCAGAAATACAGGTACGCGCTTCGTGAGCCCTAAAATCATCAGGGGTGATGAACTGTATAGGGTGTGTGGCGACAATCGGCAAACTCAGCTTAGCTGCGATGGCGAGAACTTGCTGAATATAATGTTCCTGTTGCGATTTATTTTCTGTCGCTGCACGCTGAAACTCTTGATTTGGCGCACCGCATACGCGTTGCACTTCCAAGTAAAAACGGTCTGGAAACAAACCTAACCAATCACTAGCAAGTTTTGTTGCCAGCGTCATATTATCGTTTACACAAGCCTGCCCTACATCGCCCGCCATTGCGCCAGAAAGTAGCAGCAAGCCTTCAGTGCCACATTCCACAAACCACTCACGCTTGAACTCAGCACGGCCGCGATATTGATTCGTCAGATACGCACGACTGATCAATTGACAAAGCAATAAATAACCCGCGTGCGACTGGCAGAGCAACAGTAAGCGTGAAGGCTGATCACGATTGATGGTATTTTCCAGCCAAATATCACAGCCTAAGATCGGCTTAATGCCTTTACCGCGCGCCGCTTTGTAAAACTTCACTGCGCCAAATAAATTGCTTAAATCAGTTAAACCCAATGCCGGCATTTGGTCGGCCTGCGCCTTTTTTACGTAGTCATCAATCCGCACAATGCCATCCACGATAGAGTATTCACTATGACAACGCAAGTGAACAAATGTGGGAGTAGTTTGAGGCGATAGACTGTTTTGCGACATAGGGTAAATTTTACCTGATTAGCGCAAACTTAGCGTGTGAAAAATAATGTGAAATCTGCAGTTTTTAAATGACCGATTGACCAGAAAAAATACCGAGAAAAATAAATGCCCTGAGAGCCTTTATTTACTGGGCTTGCAGGGCATCGAAATAAGATGAGGGTGAAAAAGTTGTTTTAATTAAAAAAATTACTAATCAAATCTTCTTATTTAATAGCGCATTCACTTGAGTAATTAAATCGTCATCCTGCACAGGTTTGCCTAAGAATGCATTGACGCCAATTTCACTCGCCACCTTGCGATGTTTGTCTGCAGTGCGTGAGCTAATCACTATTAACGGTGTATTTTTAGTGGCTTCATTATCACGTACATGGCGGGAGAACTCAAAACCATCCATGCGCGGCATTTCAATATCAGTCAAAATAATGTCTGGCGTGATTTGTTGCAATTTTTGAATCGCGTCCATGCCATCATTCGCGGTAATCACTTCAAAATCTTCACGCTCTAAAACGCGCGAAAGCACTTTGCGCATCGTCAACGAATCATCTACCACCAGCGCGATTTTTCTAGTTTGCTCAACCACAGGCGCAAACGTCGTCACTTTAAGTGCACCAATAGAAAGTGCCTCACGGTTCGCCAATTGCACAGGATTCACCACTAAAACAATTTCACCATCGCCCAATACCGTCCCACCGATGATGCCTGGCACACGTGCAAGCTGCGACCCAATTTGCTTCATTACCACCTCTTGGTTGCCGAGAATCTCATCAACGTGTAAGGCGGTACGATAGATACCGCTTCTTAACAATATCAGCGGGGTATACACGTGTTGCTCTGCCACTTGATCTAAATCACCAATCAATTTCGCAAAGTAGTGAAGCGGATAATCGCGATTTGCCCACTCGATTTTATGTGCCTGATAAGCGTTGGTCAAATCGTTCTGTTTAAGTTTCTGCACTTGCTCAATCATCACAGAGGGGATTGCAAACACTTTATGACCAACGCGTGCCAGCACCACTTGGGCTACTGACAACGTCACTGGCAGATAAATGTTAAACATCGCTCCATGCCCTGTGACATTGCTGACATCAATACGACCACTTAAGGCGGCAATATCACTTCGCACAACATCCAGACCAACACCGCGTCCAGAAATTTGTGACACGGTTTCTGCCGTTGAAAAACCTGGCTCAAATATAACCGCCATCAGAGCTTGATCTGAAACTTCTTGATTCGCTTCAAAAAAGCCTTTTTCAATGGCTTTTTGTTTGACTTTTTCTAGATTTACACCCGCGCCATCATCGGTCACTACTAGCGTAATCTCATCATTTTCCAAGCTGATTTTGAGCGTAATATGTCCAGTTTCAGGTTTACCCAATTTTTTACGCTGTTCGGGTGATTCCAAACCATGTGCCACCGCATTGCGTAATAGATGTTCTAACGGCGCACCCATTTTATCAAGCACACCACGATCGATTTCAATCGACTCGCCTTCAATCGTCATTTCAACACGCTTTTTGAGCTCTCTGGCGGTTTGGCGGACGATACGCTGCATACGCTCGGCAATCGTGGCGAACGGCAGCATGCGCACGCCCATCAGCCCTTGTTGTAATTCACGATTCATCCGGTTTTGCTGTTGCAGCGCAGCATCCGTTTGATCAAGATTAAGAAGCAAACCATGCTGGATGGTCGCCACGTCGTTCACACTCTCCGCCATCATGCGGGTAAGTTCTTGTAAGCGCGTAAATCGGTCAAATTCTAATGGGTCAAACGTCTCATTAGCCTCTTGCAGTAAACTCATGCGCGATTGCATTTGTGTTTCCGCTTCAATTTCCAACTCACGCAGGTAAGTACGCATACGACTAATACTGTCAGTTAAATCGGTGGAGGATTGTTTAAAGTTCTGCATCTCTCGATCCATCCGAGAACGCATAATCGAAACTTCACCAGCCTCGTTAATTAACCGATCGAGTACATCAGCTCGCATCCGCAGAAATTGATACTGTCGGTCTACCGCACGCGTGGGCGCTGCAGCGGCTGAGAGGGTTTCATCTGCCTTCGCCACTTGAGTTGCAGTGGAATTCACATTGCCGCTGATATCTTCCAGCATATAGCCAATGCGATCAAACTCTGCAAACATCTCTTCAAAATCGTGCGGCGTTGGATTGTTTCTGAGCGCATGAATCACCCGGTCTTCCATGAGGTGTACGCTATCACCAATATTGCCTTGACCAGCCATGCGCGCACTGCCCTTGAGCGTGTGTAGCGCACGTTGCAGCGAGTCTGAATATTCTGTTTCATGTGGATTTGCTCGCCAACCACGCAAATCTCTACCGACTTGTGGCACCAAATCACGTGCCTCTTCCACAAACAAACCTAGTAACTCTTGGTCAACCATTGAACTGCTCGCTGGCGCTTGAAGTTCTTGATTAGCCGTCAATTTGGCCTGATCCCTCTCTGCTGACTCATCATTAGCGAATTGCCGTTGGCCAAAGACGGCCACTTCATCTAGATTGATTTGATTGACTGCAACTTCTTCCGCTACCAATTCATGCGACACAGATTGATCTTGCTTGGTTTTATCGAGCTTAGTTTTATTCAGCTTAGCCTCAGATTTAAGTTTTTCTGGATTAAGTTGCGTTTGCACAGATTTTTTTATCTTAACCTTAAGCTGTTCAACAGGTATACCTGCAGACTGCATTTCTTTTTCGATCTCAAGTACGGCGGCTTCAGCCTGCTGAGCTGCCGCAGCTTGCATCGCAGCCGTTGATTCACCCAATGCAACAATCAGCGCGCGGGAAGATTTAGGGTTTTTAAGGGCTTTTATTCGGTCAATACCTTCTGACAACGCTTTAACGACGTTGCCATACAAGGCGACATGCTGCGCTGTCCAAACGGCTCTATGTTCATCCAACCAATATTCCAATGCACGTGCCAAATCACCCGTTGGCTTAAATCCTGCAGTGAGCGCGTTACTGCCAAGCGTATGGGCAGCACGACAACTCGCATCGGTTGGTAATTCTGTTGAGTTTACATTCACAGCGCTTTGTGCCTCAACTAGCGTGGCCAAATGCTGCTGGGCTTCATTCAGGAAGATATTAAAGAATTCACGACTCAGTTTACGGGTACCACCAATCAACACTTCTTCTTTTTGAGGTTTTGGTTGATTTCCTGTCAAAGAAAGCTCAAATAAACGTTCAAATTCTGTAGCTTCATGTTGAAAGAGGGTTGGGTTTAACGTAACCTTTTTATCCGCTTGTAAATGCCCGACACAGCGCGCAAATGCCCCGGTGACTCTTTCAATGAAAGCCAAATGTTGTGGGTTAGGAAATGCCTTATGCTCCATGATCAAATTGAGCAACTTTTCAACCGCCCAAGCAACCTTACTCATGCCAACCAAGCCTACTGTACGGCCACTGCCTTTGAGCGTATGGTAAGCACGACGCAAATCAGCCAAAGCTTCTTTGTCAGTACCATTCACACCTAATGCTTTTAATTGCTGAGCGATACTGACCAGCACTTCTTCTGCTTCAGTTAAAAATATCTCTTGTAACTCATCATCAATCGCTTGATCTGTCACATCATCAGGTGATACTGCTTGCGACCCTTCGGACAAAATAACCATATCATCGGGAATAGGAAATGGCACAGAGTCATGGGTAACAGTATGATTTTCTTCAACAACCTCCTCCATTACTTGCGGTGTTGATAAATCAATTTCTTTAGGTTGATCAACTATATCGAACGCAATTGCACCTTGCTCTAAACGTTTTAATGCGCTTGCTAGCGCCACCTCTGATTCTGCTCGCGTATTAGGCAACTCTTCTGCATAAAGACCTAACATACTTAAGCTCTCAGCCAACAATTCAAAATTCGAATTTTCGAGATAACCCGCATGGTCCTTAAAATACTCTACATAAGCAGTACTTAACTGGGAAATAGATTTTGGAATAGGCATTTCCAGCATATCAAAGGCTGCTGAAATTTGTTGCAAAGGCTTGGTGGTGTCATCTAAAACAGCCACCTCGGTCGGATTTCTGAAAAAAGCGTCCAAGGCTTTCTCCACTAGTTGTAACGCAGCCAAGATTTGTTTGGCAACTGCGTCAATCACACTGGTATCTAACTTAGTGCTATTCGCAAATGCATCTACTGAAGGCGCAAGTGGGACACCTTCTGTAACGGCTAATAAGCGTGCTGATTGTGAAGTAATTTTTGCGTGTGCTTCAACATCAAGCCGAGCATAATGCTCACCGATATACTCCAATAAATTAAGTGCCGAAGCTATCCCAATAAAAGAAGCCTCGTTCACTTTGGCAGGATCCAAAGACAAAGCATTTGAAGCAGCATGAATCGCGGCCACTAACTGATAAACCACCTGGTTATTAAGGCTTTGCTGGACTTCAGTCAAATGTTTAAATTTGCTGATGAATGGCGTTAAATCAGCACCAACCTGATTGTTTTCGCTAATGTTAGCCCACAAATCTTTCAACATTGGTAAGTCGGCGTTCAATTGCGCTAGGGCTGCCCGCTCCGCATCAGTTGCAACCGAGCTTTGACCACTCATCGCCCCAGCTGGCAGCACTTGATCCAACTCAAAAACTTCTTTGACATTGGTAATGGTATCGGTTTTTTTATCACTAACAGCCACGTAATACAGCGCATCTCTCAACAATTGCGGCGGCGCTTTTAGGTCGCCTTCCGACATGTTACGTAACTGCTGGTCTAACCGACGGCAAAGTTTCTTTGCACCAGACAGCGCTGCAACTTTGTCTTGTGCCAGCGCATCCATCAAGGCAGTTGCTACCCACCAAAGTGTTTTTTGTGTGGCTTTATGCTGCACTTGCTGAACTTTCACCACAGCTTCGCGCATATTGCTAAGCGCGGTTACATCTTTAGTGCGGAGCCAGTCTAACAAGGACTTTTGAAATTCAGCGCGTTGTTCGCCTACAAAAATAGGCACGGCAAATTCGGCTAAAGTATTGGCTGGCAAGTCTTTAGGTGCAGTAAAACCCGTATCTGGATAAAATAAATCGGTAATTTCCAGCGACTCACCTTGCAAATCGACCAAAGGTTTTATATGTTCATACAACCTGGTGGGCACATCTGGAAAGCCATTCAATAAATCTTGCAAGTATTGGATTAAAGCTGAAACCGCATGCGATAAATGCTCCATCACCTCTTGAGTCACGGGAATCTGTTGTTTTTCTAACTTAGTCGTCAGTTTTTCGATTTCCGCACAATACCGCTTACATCCTTCAAGCCCTACCATATCTAGCGCACCACTCACTTGGTAGAGATGGGCAATAGTAAAGCGTAAGGACGCAAACTCATCCGGCTTATTTTTGACTACCGCATAACTATCCTGCACTTTTTTCAGCGAGCGATCAATTTCATCTTTTACCCAAGATAAAGAGCCTGCGTCAAATGCTTCAGCCATTTTTCGCCTTTGTATAATTAGTCATTTTCATCAAGTTTTTCATGCGAATTTTCACTAGGGTCTATTACAGGATTTGATAGGTTAGATTCAATGTTGCCACTATCAAGTCACTAAAGCTTAAAGCCCGCAACCGAAGTCCGAAGTTCTTCCGCGAGTGCAGTCAACTGACCCACAGAATCAGCCGTCAACTGCGTCCCTTCGGTAGTCTGTGTTGTAATCTCCTGAATCATTTGCATATTGTTGGCTACCATCGTCGCAGATTCCGTCTGCGCAGTCGTCGCCGTTGAAATCGACTGAATGAGTCGTGCCAAGTTAACCGTCACAGACTCAATCTCTGTCAGCGCCTGACCCGCAGCATCCGCAACGCGCGCACCCTCAACCACACCCTCGGTACTTTTCTCCATCGCCGCTACCGCGCCATGCGTATCGGTTTGAATGGTTTTCACAATCGCACTAATTTGTTTAGTCGCCTCAGATGAACGTTCCGCTAACCGCTGCACCTCTTCCGCAACCACCGTAAAGCCTCGACCCGCCTCACCCGCAGAAGCCGCCTGAATCGCAGCATTTAACGCCAGAATATTCGTTTGTTCTGTAATGTCAGAAATAAGCTCCACGATTTCACTAATTTCTTGTGAGCTTTCACCCAAACGTTTAATACGTTTTGAGGTTTCTTGAATCTGCGTACGAATTTCGTTCATCCCTGAAATGGTATTTTGCACCGCTTGTGAACCTTGGTTTGCAGCTTCCAATGAACGCTGCGCCACCTCAGAAGCTTGTGCCGCGTTGTTCGATACCTGCAAGATAGAACGCGTCATATCCGTTACCGCATCCGTTGTTTGCAAAATCTGATCTGATTGCGTTTCAGCCGCAGCCAACAACTGTGATGACGTTCCTTGCGCAACTGCGGTCGCTGAAGTTACCTGCTCCGTAGCCCGGTTGATCTCCACCACCAAGTCACGTAAGTTATCAATCGTGTAGTTAATAGAGTCCGCAATCGCGCCAGTAATGTTATCTTTTACTTGCGCCTTAACACTCAAATCCCCATCTGACAAATCACCCATCTCATCTAATAATTGCAAAACAGCTTCTTGATTATCTTGACCATCTTTGGCCAACTGATTCGTTAATGCCATCGCTTGTGTTGCCTGTTTTTTACCAAAAAAGTACATCAGTGCCAATAAAGTTAAACCCAGCAATAACAAACCAAACAATACTAATTTAATAAAATTAGTTTGTGAATCGCGTAGTTTTGTGTTTTCTTCCTGAACGAGCTTAATAAAATTATCATTGGCGAACGCACTTGTACTAAACGCCTCAGTCAATTCTCCTAAAGGTGCAGCGGATGCCACGGTACCCAGTGGGATGGCGGGCACCAAGCGTGTATTTGCGATGCGGAAAAAGTTATCGCCCGCCTTGATTGAAGTATCTAAAGCCGCTTTTAGTGCAGGATCTTTTAGATTCTGCTGCCAAAATTCTGAACGCTCTTTAAATAATGCTTCATACTTTTTAGCAGTGGCCAGCGCTCTGTCACGTTTATCATTATTAAAATTAGTAGATGCCACATAAGCTTCGTTGTAGGACGCAAAAGCATCCACTGGGTAAAGTGGGGGTGGCAGCGAATCAGCCACTAAATCTTGGTATTGTTTCAAATCGTTATACACAGGGCCACTCACGCGCACCTGGTTTATCACCCAAAAGCTCAAAGCCGCAAAAAGAATAAACGCAGCAATTTGCAAGTAA
Source organism: Methylotenera sp. (assembly GCA_049643685.1). Lineage (GTDB taxonomy): Bacteria > Pseudomonadota > Gammaproteobacteria > Burkholderiales > Methylophilaceae > Methylotenera. The sequence continues at coordinate 1,741 of JBARQL010000060.1, read as the reverse complement.
AGTTGCTTTAAACCTGATCCCAAGTTATCAGCAGAGGCTCCTGCCTTTTTACTGGTAAACTTACTGAAAAAATCTCCCAATACTTGTGGTAAGCTTTTTACGACTGCTAGGTTTAATGCCATTTTTTACCCCGATTCTTAAAATTACAGTGCTATATAAATAATTAAAAAGTGATTGATTTAAACTGTAAGTTAAAATTTATTAATGTGTTTTATGTACTTAAACTACTGGTCTTAAAACTACAGGTCTTGATACTACAGGCCAATTACTACAAAACGAAAACTTCAAACCGAAAACTACAAACCTAAATATTTATAAACTGGGTTGAATAAAATCATCGTTCTGCACGAGCGCTTCAATATTTAGCTCTACCCATTCATGCTGTTCAGCATCCTCATAAGTTTGCTTATTAAACAAACCGATTAATTCTTCGCCATTATTTACACCAGCTTCTTGCGGAGACTTCAGTTTCATCGAATCAATACTACGCAAACCGACCAAGCTCGTCACAACTAAAGCCGCCTGTGTCGTGTTTTGTGAATTTAACAACAAAATTCGATTATGAATAGACTTAGACAATGCTGGCATTCTCATAAACTGTACTAAATCAGTAATGTTATACAAATTACCCCGTACGTTGGCAACGCCCAAAAACCATGGCTGAGTGAGCGGAACAGCTTGTAAGGTCGGCACCGGCAGCACTTCTACAACCTCACTCAAATTGATTAAAAACCGCTTTGACCCTACCATCACACCCAAACGTGAAGTGGATTGCGCTGCACCTTGCGCAGTCGCTTCTTTCAGTTTTTGAAGAATCGCTTCTTGAAACTCACGTAAATTCGAGGTTTTTGCCATATTAATTAAGCTGACTGAATGAGCTACATGCCATCATTGATATACGGTGCACTTACAGCGTTTTAATAAGCGCCAGCAAATCAGCACTGACCACCGGCTTCGTTACACAGGCTTTAGCTCCCATTTTTAATGCCCACGCCAGATCTGTCGCTTGGGATTTGCCTGTACACAATATCACTGGAATATTCGCCGTCTTAGGATCTTTCGTCAAGGTACGGGTCACCTGAAAGCCTGACAGACCAGGCATCACCACATCCATCAACACCAAATCTGGCGCACTTGCCGCCACCTTAGCTAAACAATCTTCACCGCTATCAGCCCCCGTGACACTAAAGCCAGCCGTTTCTAACAACTCAGTTAAAAAGAATCGATCCGTTGCTGAATCATCCACGACTAATATAGTTTTAATTGCCATTTTATTCTGCCTCTTGTTGGTTTGCTTTACGCTGGTTTTCTAACCCTAGCGCTGCGTAAGTCTGCACAGCCTCTATCAGCGTTTCTTGTGTGAAAGGTTTGGTAAGATATTGATCGGAGCCCACCATACGGCCACGCGCACGGTCAAATAAGCCATCTTTGCTTGAAAGCATAATCACAGGTGTGGATTTATAGCGTGCATTGCGTTTAATGAGCGAGCAAGTTTGGTAACCGTCTAGGCGCGGCATCATGATATCCACAAAAATCACATCAGGATGTTCATTGGCAATTTTAGCCAGCGCATCAAAACCATCTTCGGCTAAAATAACCTTGCAACCTGAGCTTTTAAGAAAAATCTCTGCACTACGACGAATCGTATTACTGTCGTCAATCACCATCACTTTAACCGCTGACAACTGATCTAAGCTTAGTTTTTCTTGACTCACAAGCAAGCTCCTAATTGATATTAATC
>JBARQL010000059.1:0-25145 GCA_049643685.1 Methylotenera sp. | reverse complement strand
GGTAGCTTTTGTAGTCGCCGGCACCGATGACGAAAGCCCGCATGAGAAAGAAGAATTGATTCCGTATTTTGGGCAATTACTCAGCCAGCTTTGCGAAGCGTTTGAGAACGTCTAAAACGCGCATTTTAGCCCCGAGCGAAAAAATATGCTCTGCAAGCCTTTATTTATAAGGCGTGCAGAGCACCGAAATAAGATGAAGCGAATTTTAAGCAAAAAATGCTAGATTTTTTCGTTGTTTTTCACAAAATTATTGATACTCGCCTATAAAAATAATCAATCGAGTTTGACCCTGTTGATTCCAGTTTTCCACCTATCCTCTGGCTTACTACTTATTTTTCCAACGCTCAAGCTTTGGTATCCCGCGCGTGAGTATCCATGCCAAAATTCCATTCATTCCATCTTTTTTCATTTCTTGAATACAAAACTTTTGGAATTTTTGAGCAGTATCAACCTCTGGAGGACTCAGAAACTTTCCGTTTTCATAACACATTGAGCAATACTTCTCATTTATTGAGCCATCTGCATTTGAACCGCCACCTTTAATATCTTTTTTCATTGGGTAGCCACAACTTTGGCAAAATTTATTCATAATCCACCTCCTTTAAGTTAGCGCATATCATGATAAATGCAATTAATGGGGTCAGTCGCCATTGATTTTCGCTCACACGTTTGTGCGGTGATTTTTGTTTCAATGCTAGAATACTCACATCAAATCAGCGCATTGAAAGCATAACATGTCAGCCCCTATCCTCATCGCAAAAAACGCCGGTACTTCCAATTTTTTACTGCCTAAAATGGCTAATCGCCACGGCTTGATAGCGGGCGCAACTGGCACAGGTAAAACCGTGACTTTACAAAGGCTGGCAGAAGGTTTTTCGGCACTTGGCGTGCCTGTGTTTATGGCCGATGTGAAGGGCGATTTAGCGGGTATGAGCCAAGCAGGCGGCGGTAACCCTAAGGTGGAGGCCCGCATTCAGCAATTAGCGCTCACCGAGTTCAGCTATCAAAAAAGCCCTGTCACGTTTTGGGATGTATTTGGGGTGAAAGGTCATCCAGTGCGTACCACCATTGCTGAGATGGGGCCGCTGCTATTATCGCGTTTGCTGAATCTGAATGAGGTGCAGGGCGGGGTACTTAATTCGGTATTTAAAATTGCCGATGATAAAGGCTGGCTGTTGTTGGATCTAAAAGATTTACGCGCCATGATGCAGCACGCAGCAGAACATGCTGCCGAGTATCAAGCGCAATATGGCAATATTTCATCTGCTAGCGTTGGTGCGGTGCAGCGTAGTTTACTTGAGCTAGAAACACAAGGCGCAGACCAGCTTTTTGGTGAGCCCGCACTAAACCTGGATGACCTGATGCAAACCGACGGGCAAGGCCGTGGCATAGTGAATATTTTGGCTTCAGACAAATTATTTAATTCGCCACGCATTTATGCGACTTTATTACTTTGGTTGCTTTCTGAGTTATTTGAAAAGCTGCCTGAGGTGGGCGATTTGGAAAAACCAAAACTGGTGTTTTTCTTTGATGAAGCGCATTTGCTGTTTAACGATGCGCCACAGGCGTTACTCACCAAAATTGAGCAAGTGGTGCGGCTGATTCGCTCCAAAGGCGTGGGCGTTTATTTTGTCAGCCAAAATCCATTGGATATTCCTGATATTGTTTTAGGGCAGTTGGGCAACCGCGTGCAACATGCCTTGCGCGCCTTTACCCCGCGCGATCAAAAAGCGGTCAGCGCAGCGGCAGAAACCTTTAGAGCGAATCCAAAAGTGGACGTGGCCACGGCGATTACGGAGCTTGGTGTGGGTGAAGCCTTAGTTTCGTTTTTAGACGAAAAAGGTATTCCAACGCCTGTAGAACGTACCTTTGTTTGTCCGCCGCAAAGTCGCATAGGGCCAATTACAGATGGTGAGCGTGTGGACGTAGTAAAGGCGTCTATCGTGGCTGGCGTATATGAAAAAACTGCTGATCGTGAATCAGCTTATGAAATATTGAAAGCACGTGCTGAACAAAGTGCGACAGAAGCGAAAGAAGAAGAAGGTTTTCAATGGGGCGATATTTTTGGTGGCAGTAAAAAGGCGAGCCGCTCAGATACCATTTTAGAAAGTGCGGCAAAATCCGCCGCGCGTGCGGTTGGTTCGCAGTTGGGGCGTAGTATCATTCGAGGTGTACTAGGTAGCATTTTGGGCGGGCGCAAATAATCATGAAGTCTGATATTGAAATTGCGCAAGCGGCCACGCTTAAGCCGATTTCAAAAGTGGTGCAGCGCTTTCATCTGACAAGTGCTGATTTAATCCCCTATGGGCATCACATTGCTAAATTGAATGTGGATACCATTCAAAATCTGCAGCAACAGGAAGATGGCAAGCTCATTTTGGTTACTGCCATCAGCCCGACACCAGCAGGTGAAGGCAAAACGACCACGACAATAGGCCTGGCCGATGCGCTGAACTTGGTGCTGGCGGATACTGAAAAATCAGCCATGGTGTGCATACGCGAGCCTTCTCTAGGGCCGGTGTTTGGCATGAAAGGCGGTGCAACGGGCGGTGGTTATGCGCAAGTGGTGCCGATGGAAGATGTAAATTTACATTTTACGGGTGACTTTCACGCAATTACCAGCGCCAATAATTTATTGGCAGCCTTGATTGATAACCATATTTATCAGGGCAATACACTCAATATTGACCCCAATAACATCACTTGGCGGCGTTGCATGGACATGAACGACCGCGCCTTGCGCAATATCACCATTCATAACAGCATGAAAGCAGGTAAAGCCACTTATGATAGGCAAACAGGCTTTGATATCACCGTTGCCAGTGAAGTGATGGCTATTTTTTGTTTGGCTGATTCGCTGGAAGATTTGCAAGAGCGCTTAGGGAACATTCAAATCGGGCTAAGCGTGAATCAGCAACCGATATTGGCCAGTGACTTACAAGCGGAAGGCGCCATGACTGCGCTACTCAAAAATGCATTTCAGCCAACCGTCGTTCAAACCTTAGCTCATACGGCTGCGCTGGTGCATGGTGGCCCATTTGCCAATATTGCGCATGGTTGTAACTCTGTGGTTGCCACTAAAGCAGCCTTAAAACTAGCAGATTATGTGGTGACGGAAGCCGGCTTTGGTGCAGATTTAGGTGCTGAAAAATTCATTGATATTAAATGTCGAAAATCAGGGTTACAGCCTGCAGTGGTGGTGTTGGTGGCAACTGTTCGTGCGCTGAAATATCATGGCGGCGTAGAGGTTGCTGCGCTGAATCAAGAAAATTTATCGGCGTTAAAAGGGGGGCTGGCCAATCTGCAAAAACACTTACAAAACTTACAGCAGCATTTTGGTTTGCAAGTGGTGGTCGCCATCAATCATTTTGTGAATGATACCGAAGCAGAGATTGCTATGCTACAGGCAGCAACTGCTAGCATGGGTGTGAAAGCGATTGTTTGCAAGCATTGGGCACAGGGCGGAGCGGGTGCGGTTGATTTGGCGCACGAAGTGTTACAAGTTACGCAGCAAGTTAAAATCCAGCCGGGCAATCAAGCGGGCAAAACTTTTAAGTTTTTATATGAAGATGCGTTACCGCTTAAGCAAAAGATTGAAATGATCGCACAAAAAATATACGGGGCTAGTCATGTGGAATTCACTGTTGGCGCGCAAGAAAAACTGGCTGAGTTAGAAAAATCCTATCAGCATTTTCCAGTGTGTATCGCTAAAACACAATATTCATTTTCATCAGACCCCACTTTACGTGGCGCTCCAACAGGCCACGTATTAAAAGTGCGCGAGCTGCGATTGTCACGCGGCGCGGGGTTTATCGTGGCGATTTGCGGTGATATTATGGCGATGCCTGGCTTGCCTAAACAGCCAGCGAGTGAGCGCATTAGCGTGAATCTGGCTGGGACGATTACTGGACTAAGCTAGTAGGATTACCGATTGCTTACAATCACAGACGCAGGTTTCGCCGAACAAACCATTACCAAATCTCGCTTTATTGCCGCAGCATTGCCTTGCGCAGATGAGCGTGAAGTTGGGGCAGCGCTACGTGCCTTTGCAGCGCAACATGCAGGCGCACATCATTTGGCTTACGCATTTCGGCTAAAAACAGCGGAGGGCATTGTGCCCCGATTTTCTGATGCGGGTGAGCCTTCCGGTACCGCAGGCATGCCTGTGTTAAAGCTGATCGAAGGACGCGATTTAATCAATATTTGCGTTGCTGTGATTCGCTATTATGGCGGCATTAATTTAGGCACAGGCGGCTTGGCGCGTGCTTATGGTGGCACAGCCAAACTTGCGCTGGATGCTGCAAAAACGATCCATTTTGTCGAAATGCGTCATTACCCGCTCACCATTACTTACAAGCAAATGGATATGATGAGCAGCGTATTGGCTAAGTGTCATGGCCGTATTGTGTCTAAATCGTTTAATGCACAGGTAGATTTGGTATTATCTTTACCCGTAGAAGAAGCCGCGAACTTTTTAAATCGTTTTAAGCCATATGCCGATTGAGTTTTGCAGTCCTGTTGCTAGTGGAGTGTGCTATTGTTTTAGTTCACATGGTGTTTCGTTCACTTGATAGCCCGTTAAATAATATTGATAGAAATTGTTTGCATGATTAATACGTCAAAATCCGCACCACCCACCATTTATGAAATCGCCGCTTGGATACTCGCTGCGTTCACTTTATTTTTTATACTGAAATTTCATTTATTGCCCGCGTTACTGGCGGGTTTATTGGTGTATGAGTTGGTGCATATCATTACGCCGCAGATTGCACGGCGCTTCCCAACAAAAAAGCCGAGTAACCGCGCTAAATTGTGGGCGATTGGCATTTTAGTGGTAATTATCGTTGGGCTGTTAACGCTAGCAGGGGCCGGCTTGGTGGCTTTTTTAAGATCAGAATCGGGTAGCATTACGGCGTTATTCGGCAAAATGGCGCAAATACTTGAAGACTCGCGCAAGATTTTACCCAGTTGGATATTAGAGCATTTGCCTGCGGATGCTACTACTTTCAAAGGGCAAGCAGCTGATTGGCTGCGTACGCATGCGGATGAACTGCAAGTGGTTGGTAAAGAAGCAGGGCGCGCAACCGCACATGTGCTCGTTGGCATGGTCATCGGTGGCATGGTGGCAGTACGTGATGCTGTGCGGATGGATAGTCGTAAACCATTTGCGCGTGCGCTGGCGACGCGTGGTGATCTATTTGGTGATGCATTTAGGCGCATCGTCTTTGCACAACTACGTATTTCTGCGATTAATACGACTTTTACGGCGATTTATTTAGCGGTGGTGTTGCCGATGATGGGTATCCACTTACCACTGGTAAAAACCATGATTGCCCTTACTTTTTTGGTCGGTTTAATCCCAGTAATCGGCAATTTAATTTCTAACACCGTGATTGTGATTGTGAGCTTAAGTCAGTCGTTAGGCGTTGCCATTGCCTCATTAGCATATTTAATTGTGATTCATAAATTTGAATATTTTTTAAATGCGCGCATTGTCGGCGGTCAAATTCGCGCCAATGCCTGGGAGCTATTGATGGCCATGTTGCTGATGGAAGCCGCTTTTGGCTTGGCAGGCATTGTGGCGGCGCCCATCTACTATGCTTACATTAAGTCCGAATTACGCCGCAGAGATCTAGTCTGAACTACAGGTTACTATGTTAGCAACTTACCTACTGAATAGTTTTCTGGTGGCGGCTACCGTGCTGATTCATTTTGAGGCGCTCAATCTGCTGACAAAGTTCATTCCTCGGTTGACGATTAGGCCGCGCCTGCGGATTTTGTTTGGGGTTTTTGGCGCATTATTTGCGCATGTGGCTGAAATTTGGACATTTGCCTTTGGTTACTATTTTATGATTCATCAGGGTGGTTTTGGCTCTTTAGAAGGGCATTTCGATCAAAGTCTGATGGATTGTAGTTATTTCTCATTCGTCAGTTACACCTCGCTCGGCTTTGGTGACATCGTCGCTAAAGGGGATATCAGGTTTCTCGCAGGTTTAGAAGCGCTGACTGGTTTAGTGCTCATCTCATGGACTGCTTCATTTATGTTTATCGAAATGCAAAAACTCTGGAAGCCTAATAGCTAAAAGCACGTAAAAAAATAATGCCAGCACTTTGCTAAGTGGCTGGCATGATTAATTGTGTTTATTCGTACATTGTTTTTATTTGCGGGCTGTATTTTTTAGCGGGCTGTATTTATTTACCATTTTGGCGTTCTTCAATAATTTTGGCGGCGTAATCCTTACCGCCAAGCCCGAAGGCAAGCGCGAGCGCTAAAAAGATTGCGCCAAACATAATGATAAAGAGCGCAGTGATGAGTTGCGTGCCAATATCCAGCTGTTCCAGCGCCACAAAAATCGCGAATATTTGCACTAAATATTCGGCTGAAGTGCTGACCTTTAAAGCGCCTTCAAATCTGATGCTATGCAACCAGGCAAACATCAGGCGGTTAATAAAGCGGCCCAATAAAGTACCAAATATCAAGACTACAATGGCCACAATAATTTTTGGCAGATAGTTAGCCAGTTGTTTGAGCATATCTGCCACTTCGGTCAGCCCAAGGGCATTGGCACCTGTAATTACAAATAGCAAAATGACCAACCAAAATACAATCTGGCTGATGATGCCGCTGAGCGAGACATCATAATCATCATTTTGCAAGTAGGATTCGAGGCCAGATTTGCCTGAAAACTTGTCAAACTTGATCCACTTGAGGAAGCGTTTGATTGCGATACGCGATATTTTTGCAATCAGCCAGCCAAAAAGCAGGATGATGATAACAGCGAGTAGTTTAGGGAAAAATGCGGCGACTTGGTGCCAGAATTGATTGAGTGATGAAACAAAAATATCAATTTGATCTTGCATAAAAAGCTCCTCTATTGGGTTACTACGATTGATTTTAGTAAAGGTGAAACAGATTAGAGTATTGGCAAAAGCCAGACGATGCTTCGGTATTACGCGTGATTTTTTGTCAAAAGACTGAAGTTCATTGTCGCTTAAATGATGCCGCCTTGCAACAAAATTTACAATTTTTTCACGAATGCCCTGTTGGTATAAATGAGTAAAAATACTGGCCTAAGACATTGAATATTCCATTAATTATTGAGCGTAATCTATCGTTAAAACCACCATGAATGATACTCGAGAGAAAATCACTGCCCTGCAAGCCTTTATTTATAAGGCTCGCAGGGCGGTGCCAATAAAGATGTTTAAAATGTTGCCTTCACGCGAGTTAAATGAATGGCTGAGCGTATTGCAAGATTGATTTTGAATGGTGCTGCTATTTAGCCCAGAATTTGTTTCCTATTTTGTTATTCCATTCACTCAAAGTTACGTAAGCCAGTAACATTGGAAATCACGACTTCCTTGCCGTTGACTTCAATCAGCCCCGCATTTTGTAGCCTGAGCATGACGCGTGAGAGTGTTTCTGGTGTGATATTGAGCATAGAGGCAATCGTGAGTTTATTCGCAGGTAATTGCACACGTTCTGGATTGGGCGAATCTGTGCTGATCTGCAGTAAATAGCCAATCAACCGTTGCGTACTATTTTGCAATGAAATAGATTCAATATCGTTCACCAGCTGACGATTACGCGCAGAAATCCCCGCCAGCATGCGCCGAACTACCGTGACATCATTATCGAGAATGTCAAAAATCGCATCACGGGTGATCAATAATACTTTAGAGTCTAAAGTTGCCTGCGCATAAATGGGAAAAGACCGCTCTAAAAACAGTACTGCTTCACCAAAGCTATGGCCAGGCTGAATCAAACCAATCACTTTTTCATCGCCCTGAGGAGATATAACACCGAGCTTTATCTGGCCCTCTAGCAGTAAATAGAAACCATGCGCTCGATCACCACGGTTAAACAGGGTGCCGCCTCGAGGCACATCTAACACGCGGGTACCAGAAACCAGTTGCTCAATCTGGATTGGCTGAAGTTCTGAGAACATGTAAAACTCAGATAACCTTCGAGCAATATGTGCTTTCTCCATTGTGACCCCCTTATGTTTTTATAAAGCGTATTGTCTACTAAATTGGTCAAGTTTCAAAACTTGATTCGGGTCAAGAATTAACTTGGCGCTAAATGCTATTGTGCAAACTGTAATTTTATCCACTCTTTATTTCAAGGGAGCAATGTTATGAGCGCAACTTTTACCAAGTCGATGGCGCGCAATGTTTTTTATGGCGGGGGAGTTTTCTTCTTTCTGTTATTTCTCGCACTTACTTTCGATACTATGAAAGTGTTGCCTAAACGCGATAATAGCCAAAACATTACGCCCGCCGTTGCACACGGCAAAAAATTATGGGAGACCAACAACTGTATTGGGTGCCATACCTTATTAGGCGAAGGTGCATATTTTGCACCAGAGCTAGGCAATGTCTATGTAAGACGTGGCCCAGATTTCATCAAAGCATGGATTAAAGGGCAGCCAACCGGGGTTCCAGGACGTCGTCAAATGCCACAATTCAATCTAAGTGACGCGGATATTGATGATTTGATTGCGTTCCTCAAGTACGCTTCAGAAATCAACACTAATAAGTGGCCGCCAAACATAGAAGGCTAATTTGCCAATAACTCAGGAGATTTTAAAATGAAATATACGTCTCAAGCAGTGGCGAAGCCTTACTTCATCGCTGCAATAGCACTGTTCCTTGGTCAGATTCTGTTTGGTCTGATCATGGGGCTTCAGTATGTGGTTGGGGACTTTCTATTCCCAGCCATTCCTTTTAATGTGGCTCGGATGGTACATACCAACCTATTGATCGTTTGGCTATTATTTGGCTTTATGGGGGCATCGTATTATCTGATCCCAGAGGAGTCCGAAACTGAACTATTTAGCCCTAAGTTGGCAATTCTTACCTTCTGGATTTTCCTGGTTGCGGGTGCAGTCACAGTGCTTGGCTATTTGCTAGTACCTTACGCATCACTTGCCAAATGGACTGGCAACGACCTGCTCAACACCATGGGGCGTGAGTTCCTAGAGCAGCCGTTACCGACAAAAGTAGGTATCGTGTTAGTAGCGTTATCATGGTTATTTAATATTGTCATGACCGTACTAAAAGGTCGAAAAACTGCCATTAGCTTGGTGTTATCGCTAGGGATGCTTGGCTTAGCTGTGTTCTTTTTGTTCTCCTTCTATAACCCGGTCAATCTTGTAAAAGATAAATTCTACTGGTGGTGGGTAGTGCATCTTTGGGTTGAAGGTGTATGGGAATTGATCTTGGGTGCAATGTTGGCTTTCGTATTGATTAAAGTAACTGGCGTTGACCGTGAAGTGATTGAAAAATGGCTATATGTGATTATTACCATGACGTTAGTCACAGGCATTATCGGTACAGGTCACCATTACTACTGGATAGGTACACCAGCTTACTGGCAATGGTGGGGTTCAATCTTCTCAGCACTTGAGCCGATCCCGTTCTTTATGATGACGGTATTTGCCTTTAACATGGTCAATAAACGTCGTCGTGAACATCCAAACAAAGCGGCTGTACTTTGGGCACTGGGTACTAGTGTAATGGCGTTCTTAGGCGCAGGCTTATGGGGTTTCTTACATACACTTGCACCAGTGAACTACTATGCGCACGGCACGCAATTGACAGCGGCACATGGTCACCTGGCGTTTTACGGGGCTTATGCCTTAGTTGTGTTAACCATGATCTCTTACGCAATGCCTATCTTGCGTGGACGTGCAGCGAATCCTGAAAGAGCGCAAATCATGGAGATGTGGTCGTTCTGGTTAATGACAATTGCAATGTTCTTTATTGCCTTGTTCTTAACGGGTGCAGGTATCGTACAAATCTGGCTACAGCGCATCTCCGCTACACCGATGAGCTTTATGGCGGTGCAAGATCAAATTTCAATATTCTACTGGGCCCGTGAAGGTGCTGGTTTAGTGTTCCTGCTTGGTCTATTACTTTACATTGGCAGCTTTTTTGTTAAAGGTAAGAGCCATGCATTTGAATAGTTAAGTAGAAGTTAAAGTAAAAAAAGAGGAGTTTCGGCTCCTCTTTTTCATTTGGTTTGTCTGATTTTTACAACTTGATTTGCATCAATGACCCAGCAATTTCAAACGCGCATTATGCATGCAAGATTTCTTTCAAAAGCTTTCACCATAATTTAACTATTGGAATTCAGTGAACCATAGTAGCACCACTCTTAACCAAGAAGACCTTCCAGGTGATTTTGCTATTTGGATTTTTATTTTTGCGGAAATGTTGGCATTCGGTGTGTTATTCGTCGCCTACGCTTTTACCCGCGCTAAAAATGTCGAGCTATTCAATGCGTCGCAACTCACACTAAGCCGCAACTCTGGCGCTATCAATACGCTGGTGCTGATTACCAGCAGTTACTTTGTGGTGCGCGGTGTTGCTGCCATTAAGCATGGCTTGTCTAAACAATGTGCACATTGGCTGACGGGCGCATTCTTACTTGGTGGCGTATTTGTCAGCATAAAAATGGTGGAATTTCACGACAAGTTTGCAGCAGACATTACGATGAGCACTAACAGTTTTTATATGTTTTATCTGTCGCTGACCTTTTTTCATTTTATGCATGTATTGATGGGTATGATTATACTTGCCTGCATCATCCTTAAGGTACGCCGTGGTGGTTATAGTGCACAGGATTACATTGGTGTTGAAACAGGCGCCTCATTTTGGCACATGGTAGATTTTTTATGGATTATCTTATTCCCGCTGGTTTACATCATTAGATAAGGCTATTATGAATAACACTGAATCACAATCCAATTTATTTTTCACAGTTATTTGGCTGGTGCTGGTGGTGTTGACTATGATGACATTCGGCTTAGGCGAGGCGGGCATGTCGGGCAAAGCCGTTATGCTTACGCTATTAGCGATCACCATGGTAAAAAGTCAGTTGGTAGCCAATTATTTTATGGGCTTACGTAGGACTAAATTTTTGTGGCGCGCCATTATGTTTGGTTATTTCGTCATCGTTGGTGGCTTAATCGCATTGGCATACTTAATGGGTCTTAAATAAAAATAAACATAACTAATTTAACTGCAACCACTTAAAAGCAATACTGGAAACATCATGGAAAACTTACCTTTTTACCAATCGCATGGCAGTGAAATCGAACTGTTTGAGCGTGCGTGGCGTAACAATCTGCCCTTGCTCATTAAGGGGCCGACGGGGTGTGGTAAAACACGTTTCGTAGCGCATATGGCGGCAAAACTAGGCTTGCCACTTCATACGGTTGCTTGCCATGACGACCTTACCGCTGCTGACTTAGTGGGTCGGCATCTTATCGTTGATGGTCAAACCGTGTGGAGCGACGGGCCATTAACGCGCGCGGTACGTGAGGGCGGCATTTGCTATTTGGACGAAGTAGTAGAAGCACGTAAGGACACAACAGTTGTTTTGCATCCGCTAGCTGATGATAGGCGCATATTGCCGATAGACCGGACTGGTGAAATTTTGGCCGCGCCGCCGTCTTTCATGCTGGTGGTTTCTTATAATCCAGGATATCAAAACTTTCTAAAAGGCATGAAGCCATCCACAAGGCAACGTTTTATTTCTCTCGCCTTTGATTTCCCTTCGGCACCGCAAGAAGAGGCAATTCTCATCGGCGAAACAGGTGTCGATGAAATGCTGGCAAAACGTTTAGTCTCTATCGCTAATGCTTTTCGTACATTGAAGGACCATGACTTGGAAGAAGTCGCCAGTACGCGCTTGCTTGTCTATGCCGCCACGCTGATTAAAGATGGCTGTGAACCAACATTGGCTTGCCGCGCGGCCTTAGTTGAGACATTGACGGATGACCCAGAAACGGCCGTGGCTCTGCGCGAAGTAATTGATGCGACGTTTGGCTTATAAATGCATTTAGTAGAAATACACTAACATGGAAGAATACGTCGGAGAACTCTGGCATAAACTAGTCACGCGCGTTGCGGATAAGCAGCATGCAGAGGCCGTCGTTAGATTGGATGAAATAAGCAAAACTGCCGCCATTTTCTTCCGTGCTTTAGGCGGCGATGCTGGATTAAATCTCTCTGCAGCACCATCTTCTCGCCACGGCGCACGACGCGGTTGGCGGGATAGACTTGCTAGCAGTGGTGAACGGATTGAGTTATCTTGGCGCGATGGCGAAACACTGCGCTTACCTGAAACAATAGACCTATTCTCTGAGCGAAGTCTTAACCGTGATTTGTACTTTTGGTTAGTGGCGCTTTCAGCAGCTGATGTTGATGACAGTCTACCTTGGATTGTCCACAATCAAACAGCTACGCTGGAAACACTGAAGCGCTTTCCAGGCCTAGCTTTACGATACCATCGGCTGGTAAATGCGCTATTACCTATGCGTCCTTTACCATCAAGTCTGCCAACTGCTGAAGCGGCGCAAGAGGCGGCTATTCGTAAAGCGCTTCAGCAACCAGGCAGCGTTGATGCCTTACCGCCATCAAAGAAGCCATTTCAACCTGTGCCGCTTTGGACGCACCCTAATCCACCAGTGAGTGCGAGTAACAATGCCAGCACCAGTGATGGCGCACCTGAACGAGATCAATCAGACGATAAAAATGTAGCGAAAAGCCGTCGTAAACATGCTGCTGATCGAACCGACATGCCTGATGGCAAAGATGGCTTTCTTATGATGTTTCGTGCCGAAAGTCTGTTCTCATGGACTGAATACATTAATGTGAATCGTCCGCAGGACGAAGAGGATGATGTTGAAAGTGCCGCACTTGCAGCAGAAGATATGGATAGCATGACAGTAGCGCGCGATGGCGAAACCAGCGTTGCTAAACTGCGCTTTGACCTTGACTTGCCACCAGCAGGAGAAGATGACACGCCGCTGGGAGAAGGCATTCCATTGCCAGAGTGGGATTATAAAAAACAGGTGATGCAGCCTGATTACTGCCGTCTGCAAGAATTCGTGTCCCCGCAAGCACAGCCTTGCGAATTGCCACCACAGTTGCGCCGCACCGCAAGGCGCTTGCGTAGTCAATTTCAAGCACTGGCACCGACCAGAACTTGGCTAAAGGGACAGCAGGATGGCGAAGAGATTGACCTTGACGCTTGGGTGAGGCAAGAGGCTGACTTGCTCAGCGGTGCACATGCTGACAGTCGCGGCATGTATCGCGCGCAAGTCAATCAGCAACGTGATTTAGCTTGCTTGTTATTAGCCGATTTATCACTCTCTACCGATGCTTATGCCTCTGACCATGCGCGTGTGATTGACGTGATACGTGATAGTTTATTTCTGTTTTCTGAGGCACTTTCCGCGACGGGTGACCGTTTCGCTATGTATGGCTTTTCTTCTCTGAAACGCGGCAACGTACGCTTCAATCGTTTAAAGAGTTTTGATGAGCGCTATGACAGTTTGGCGAGAGGTCGCATTCAAGCCATTAAGCCTGGCTACTACACACGGATGGGTGCAGCTATACGCCAAGCGAGCGCTTTACTTGCCGAGCAGCCACAACGACAACGTCTGCTACTATTGCTCACAGACGGCAAACCCAATGACTTAGATCGTTATGAAGGGCGCTACGGCATAGAAGATACACGCATGGCGCTACACGAAGCGCGCCAGCAGGGCTTGCGGCCATTCTGCGTCACTATCGACAATGAAGCTAACGAGTATCTCCCTCACTTGTTTGGTGCTGGCGGTTACGCTGTCATACGAAAACCAGAGGATTTGCCTAAAGAACTTCCATTACTGTATGCGCAAATGACGCGCTAGGAGGCTGTTAATTTTATTCTTAGCAACGCCAGTGTTCAGTATTTAATTTTCGAGTCTTGATATTGGTCAAGTTAATCAATGCCTATACTCTGCTATCCTCTTTTCAAGGTGCGACAATGTGTCGCAGACATTTGAGGAAATGTCATATCCATTGTTAAGGGGAGGTAATCATGTTTAATTTCAAAACTAAAGTGCTTGTGAGTATGATAGGTGCCGCATTAGCACTTGTTTCATGTGCTCAAATAAGTGAAAAATCAGTAGCATCCAATGCTAAAAAAGAAACCGTTGCTGCTAGCTTGCCAGTTATCCAGGGCGTACTTACACAAGCGCCTAATGTTCCTCCGCCAATTACGCGTAAATTTGCCGCAAAAGTGGTGATTAACATGGAAACTCAAGAAAAAGTGATGCGCATGGCAGATGGCGTGGACTATATGTTCTGGACATTTGGCGGACAAGTGCCTGGGCAATTTATGCGCATTCGTGAAGGCGATGAAGTTGAGTTTAACTTATCAAACAGCCCTGATTCAAAAATGCCGCACAATATTGACTTGCATGCGGTAACCGGTCCTGGTGGCGGCGCAGCATCTTCATTTACAGCGCCTGGCCATACGTCTAAATTCAGCTTTAAGGCGCTCAACCCGGGTTTATATGTGTATCACTGTGCCACAGCGCCTGTGGGCATGCACATTGGTAACGGTATGTATGGCTTGATTTTGGTTGAACCTAAAGCAGGTTTACCGAAAGTAGACCGTGAGTACTATGTCATGCAAGGTGATTTCTACACCAAAGGCAAATATGGCGAGGCTGGCTTACAACCGTTTGATATGGAAAAAGCCGTAAAAGAACAGCCGGATTACGTAGTGTTTAATGGCTCAGTAGGCGCACTGAACGGTGAAAAAGCAATTACTGCTAAAGTAGGCGAAACGGTGCGTTTGTTTGTGGGTAATGGCGGTCCAAATATGGTGTCATCTTTCCACGTGATTGGTGAAATTTTTGATAAAGTATATGTCGAAGGTGGCAAGTTAGAAAACAACCACGTCCAGACAACTTTGGTGCCAGCAGGTGGCTCAGCCATTACTGAATTTAAAGTAGATGTTCCTGGCACATTTATTATTGTAGACCACTCTATTTTCCGCGCCTTTAATAAAGGTGCGTTGGGTATGTTAAAGGTCACTGGGCCAGAAGATAAAATCATTTACTCAGGCAAACAAGCCGATACAGTTTACTTGCCAGAAGGCTCTGCATCTCAATCTATAGCTAATCCTAAAGCTGCAGCACCCGCTAAAACTTTGACTAAAGATGAGCAAATTGCGCAAGGAAAAAACGTTTTTGAATCCAACTGTTTAGCTTGTCACCAAGCTAATGGTGAGGGTATTCCTAATGCGTTCCCGCCACTTGCTAAATCTGATTTCTTAAATGCAGATCATAATCGCGCGATTGATATTTTATTGCATGGTCGCTCAGGCCCTATTACCGTGAACGGTAAAACTTACGACAGCGTGATGCCGGCAATTGCTTTAAATAATGAGCAGATTGCTAATGCGTTAACTTACGTGTTGAATAGTTTCGGCAATAATGGCGGTCAAGTAACACCTGCACAAGTTGAGAAACAACGTAAAGCTACGCCTGCAAAAGCTGATGATCATGGTTAGTAACTAAGGTTGACTAAGTTGCGGTACTGTTTTGTCCTCATGGTGTTAATTTCCCCCAACACTTGGGGACAAGATGATATGGCTAATATTACGGCGGGTGAATATCGCCCGCTGTACCTTAGTTTAGATAGTCCGTTAGTTACTGTATCGTCTTTTCGCTTAGATAAAAAACCTGTAACCAACCGCGAATTTCAACATTTCGTAGCGAAAAATTCAAAGTGGCAACGTGGTGCTGTCCCTGGCTTGTTTGCCGAAAATTCCTATTTAAATTATTGGGTAAAATCACCTACATCTAATCAACACGAACCCAATTCAACTGATTTAGAAAAACCCGTAATTTTTGTTTCTTGGTACGCAGCGCAAGCCTATTGTCAGGCGCAACAGAAACGTTTGCCAACTGTCGCAGAATGGGAATATGTTGCGCAAGCATCATTCATTCAAAAAGACGGAAGCCAGGAAAAAGGCTACAACCAAAAAATATTGGATTGGTATGCTAAAGCAGCTAAGCAAGCGCCTACAGAGGTGGGAAAAGATGAGCCAAATTACTGGGGTGTGCATAATATGCATGGGCTAATATGGGAATGGACTGAAGACTTTAACTCCAATTTAATCAGTGGTGAATCGCGTGATGACAGTAGTGTGAATAAAGACCTTTACTGTGCTTCAGGTAGTGCCGGTGCGGTAAATCCTAGTGACTACGCTGCGTTTATGCGTTATGGATTTCGTTCTAGCTTGAGTGCCAAATTTACACTAGGTAGCTTGGGTTTTAGATGTGCAACAGATGGAAACGATTAAGGGTGGTTCGATGAGAAAATTAATAATAGCTTTACTGCTTAGCTTCAGCACTTCAATCTTTGCTGAACCAACTTTACCAAGTGACTCCGTTTATCAGGTTGGAGGTACTTGGCAAACTGATAATAACGAGTCTATTCAGCTAGAGTCATTGGCAGGTAAGCCGCAACTGATAGCGTTAATATATACAGGCTGTTCAAACTCCTGCCCAATTATTGTGGAGAGTATGAAGCGTGTAGAAAAGCAAGTTCCAATGAATTTTCGAGATAAAATCGGGTTTGTGCTGGTCTCTCTCACCCCTGATACAGACTATCCAAAAACACTCAAAGCTTTTGCCGAAAAAAAGGGATTAAATCCAAACTGGAAGGTACTTCGTGGCAATAACGAATTAGTACGTACACTTTCTAATGCGCTTAATGGAAGATATAAAGTTGCCAAAGATGGCGATGTCGCACATTCCAATACTGTCACACTGTTAAATAGCCAAGGTCAAATTCAAATGCAGGCTAGTGGAACCCTCACCGGTATAAACCCCATTTTGGATGCTGTAGAAAAGAACTATTCGAACTTTTCGATTGATTCTAAGCGATGATGAAACTTAGAGAAAGCTGACTTGGATTTCACCTAAAGAAACGCAAGAATCCGTCGATAAGTGTGCAAGCCGTTAACTAATGCCGACCTTTAAGCTGAAGAATATATATTAAACGCAATAGGATAATGAGATGAACCGCGCACCGAGCATTTATTTACTGGCTGCAATTGCTGCCATGTATGCATTGCCAGTTTTAGCAGAAGAGGCCGCCAAGCCTGCGGCACCAACAACATTAATGGAAGCCATCGCCATGGGTAAACCCATGACCAACTTTCGTCTACGTTACGAAAATGTTGATCAAGAGGGCACTAATACCAGCACGGGCAAAAGTCTCGATGAAGCAGATGCGTGGACACTTCGCAGTCTCATTGGGTGGCAAACTAAACCATTTAAAAACTTCAGCATTGCCGCTCAGTTGATCAATGTTACGCAACTAAATGACAGTTTTTATGATGGCACCAATAATTTATTTGGTAGTAGTGTTGCCACACCAGCAAACAAGAAAAAATATCCATTAGTTGTCGACCCAGACTACACTGGAATTAACCAACTGTTTCTCGAGTGGACAGGGCTGCCAGATACGAAAGTGCGTGTTGGCCGCCAATCAGTCAAGCTCGATAACGTCCGCTTTGTTGGTAATGTCGAATTTCGCCAACTCATGCAAGTGTTTGATGGTATTGCGGTAGAAAACAAGAGCATTCAAGATGTCGAATTTTATGCCGCTCACTTTGAAGCACTCCGACGCATTACCAGCCAGTATTTAAGTGATGGCAATGTAGATATCGCACATGCGACATGGAAGTATTCGCCTACTGAGAGCTTGACTGGCTACGGTTATTTTCAAAATATGCCGCTGAATGGCTTTAACGCATACAGCAACAATGCGCATACGACCCATGGTGGAACAGGGTTTGATGACAATTCCAGTAAAACCTTCGGGCTTCGAGCGGATGGCAGCCACAAAGTAAATGCTGACTGGAAAGTGCTTTATACGGCTGAATATGCCAAACAAGATGACTATCGTGGTGGCGATAGCCGTATTGATGCCCATTACTGGCGCCTAGGGACTGGTGCTGGCTTAGGCAACTGGACTGTTAGATTGGACAGAGAATTGCTTTCTAGTAACGATAGCTTGTACGGCTTTCAAACGCCATTGGCCACTGGGCACCTTTTCCAAGGGCTGGGCGATTTCTTTTTACTTACGCCAAAACAGGGGATAGAAGATACATTCATCACGCTGAACGGTAAAGTGTATGATGTGCAATTATCAGCCGAATACCACTGGTTGGATTCTGATAAAAACTTTAAGACTGGTACAAATACCACGCATTTCACTGGTAACCAGTACGGCAAAGAACTTGATCTGATTGTGGCCTACAATTACGACAAAAACTGGAGCGGTAAGATTGAGTACTTCAGCTTCAAGGAAGATGATTGCTATGGCGGAGCTTGTACCAACACCAATGCAAGCCGTAAGCGTGACACCGATAAGCTGTTGGCAACGGTGATGTATACGTTCTAATCGTAAACATGAAGAACTTCAAAATATTATGGGGTATTATCGGCTTACTCTTGTTAATACTCTCTGCCATCGGGTATAAACTTGTGCAAGGTGATGTAGCACCCTCTGAAGATGAACGTATAGCGGTTAACCTCAGTAAAGATGAGCGAAATCTGGTGTTAAAAGAAATGCGTAATTTTCTGATTAGCACACAAGGTGTAAGCGAAGCCATTTCCAACAAAGATTTGAAACTTGCAGCTAAAATCGCTTCGGAAGCTGGAATGCAGGCCGAAAAAAATACGCCAGGTTCATTGTTATCAAAAATCCCGCTTGCGATGAAAACGCTGGGGTTTGATACAAGGCAGAAATTTGACCAGATTGCATCAGACGCACTGCAGCTAAATGATCCAGTGCATAGCCGTAATCAGTTGGATCAACTCATGAAAAATTGTATCGCTTGTCATGCCAGCTTTAAAATACTAGAAGTTGGAAAATAAATTGATAAGCTGCATTTAAGCAGCTTATCAATATGACTTTTTTGCGCTTAATTTTTGAGCGGATAAAACCTGCTTTCTAACGTTTTTCCAGTTTTAATCGCATCAAACTTATTCCCTACACTATCGCCTAACTTTGCCAATCGCTCATCAGGGTGAGGGTGTGTTTTAAACAATAACGCCACACTATTATCGGTTTTATTGGTTTGGCCGATGGTTTGCAATACTTCACCTAAACTGAAAGCATCATAGCCAGCGCGGGCAGCGAGCACCATGCCCATGCGGTCTGCTTCAAACTCAGCCTCTTTATCTAGACTACGCGCGCTGATTTCAGCGCCGCTATCAATCGCCTTTTTGGCGAATTTGTTGTCTTTACCAAACAAATCCCCCAGTTTGCCTGCACCATAACCCAGCAACTGTTGTTTTTGCAGCACTTTAAGTTGATGTTTTTTGGTGACATGGGCAATTTCATGGCCTAAAACACTTGCCAGTTGCGCTTCATTTTGCAATTTTTGGTATAAACCTTTGGTGATGAGCACGTAGCCACCAGGTGCCGCGAAAGCATTTAAGTCTGTGCTTTCAATCACACCAAATTTCCAAGGTAAATCGGCGCGCTCTGACTGACTAGCAACCCAGCGACCCACTTGATTGACATATTTTTGCAAGGATTCATCTTTCACCAATGGCGCTGCCCCCAATAAACTGCCCGATATTTCACGGCCAAGTGCCACTTCTTCGGCTTTACTAGGGTTTTTCCAGTTGAAGTTTTTATCTACTGCAGGCGTAGCCGTTTCTTGTGCTTTTGCTGGTGTGGTTGCGTTAACGATTGTTTCGTTGGCTTGCGTGCTGCTTTCGGGATTAACGCTATTGTCACTTTTAATGGCTTCAATTTCTTGCTTGGCAACCTCTTCAAGTGTTTTACCTAAATCCAGCGCCTGCGCGTGCGGTACACCAAGCATTGAAACGCAACTTGCAGTGATGAACAGTTGTGAGAGTAAGTGATTTAATTTGAATGGAGTCATTATTTAGCTCCTTTTAAGTAAGCAAGCTTGATAGGTTTAAGACCGCCTACATTGGCGAATTGTTGTGCATCATTTGCACTTAAGGTATAGCTTTCCAGTTTTTGCATTTCTTCTTCGTTAAATTTTGCGGCTTTGAGTTCTTCAGCGCTCAAACCGCGAATGCCTGTGGTGGAAATCACTTGGCCAGACCCAGCGCGGCCACTGGCGACGTCTATCACGCCCTTCGCCTGATTGCTGGTGGAAGCTGCACCGCGCTTCACAGAAAATAGTCGCACCCAACCTGTAATTTTTTTGGTTTTCACTTGCAGCCAAGCACCTTTTTTATTGAGAATATCGACGTTTTCACCTTTAGCAAACGTGCCCAAGGTTTTGGCATCAGAAAAAGGCTCTGCGCGTAGTGTGTCGGCCTTGAGTGCTGTGCCCGTTTCAATCGCTAGTGCTGAAATTGAAGCCACAGCGATTGGCGACAACAGGCCAATCATTATCAATCTCTTAATTGGGTTCATATTTGTTTTTTTCATGCTAAATCCTTTAAAGATTCATGGTCGTTATGCTCTAACTTAATCACCGCTTGTGCAAAGAGTGAGCGCCATTGTGATGCGAGTGAAGCTGCAGAATCATTCCGCAATTTACCCTCATGCAACGCGTAACGTATGATGGTGCTACTCGGTAGACCCAGGTTTTCAGATAAAGTTGGTAATTGTTTGGCAATTTGCTGGGCATCCCGTTTTGCAGCAGCGACATATTCTGCTTTTTGGTCAGAGAACTGCCAGTTCACCACTACCATATCACCAAATAGCCCCCAAACACCCCCTTGCGTGCCATGTAATATTTCAATATTGCAGGGCGTTTGGCTGGTCAACTCGATATTGCGTTTAAATTTTTTCAATAAAACATCGCTTAAGGCATCGTGATTATGGGGATCGTTACTTTCCAGCAAAATCGGCATGACGAGCGCTAATGTTTCGGTATCACCTGGTTTTACGCCGAAAGCTAGCCAGCGCTGCAGGGCGCGGTCAGTCGCTAGCGCGTAGATTTTGGCAATTCCGAAAAAAGCGACTGCCCATACTATTGGTGCGGTGAGGTCTAGGTAAGTATTGGTAAGATTAATCGCGATATAGGATAACACCAGCAAGCCGATCTGGCTACCGGTGAAAATAGAGTTAAATCGATCGCGATCTACATTGAAATACAACGCCAAAGTTGTGAGCCAAATTAGTAGCAAGCTTAGCAAGATATATGGTGTTCTGCCGCGCCATACTTTTAGGTAATCACGGTGTTTGACATTATCGATCGCGGTTGCCAAAATTTCCACGCCCGGAAATTGCTTGTCCATTGCAGTGGCCTTGATGTCGAACAGGCCCGGCGCGGTTGAGCCAATAATCACAATTTTATCGGTAAATTCATTTTGTGGACGTTTCTTGATCTTGCTGGTTAAATCAGTGAATACATCGCTAAATTGTGCATAATGGTAGCTAAATGGCTTACCACGCCAATTAATGAGCATATTTTGTGGCAGTGGAAATGAATTCATCTGCCCTGCACTTTTTTCAGTAAATTGGCCGACAATGAGCGGTAGCGATGGTAAATACCAACCGTGCTCATTATGGTAGATGCGATATTCACGCACAATACCATCAATATCAGGATAAACATTATGCGTGCCAAGTCGACCTGCTTTTAGTGCGCCTGTAAAATGCGGCAGTATTGCGGCGAAGGTGGCATCTTTATTGGCGGATTCATCTATAGGTTTTAAGCCTGGAATTTGTGAGAATTTAAGCGCACTTTTGCTGTCTTGGCTCAACTCTAATCGTAAAATCGGAAAGAAGGTGTTATCTGCGCCAGCAATTACTTCGTTAAAATATTCATCACCTTCAGGCCTGAAAATATCGGCATCGCTAAACAGCACGTCAAATACTATGGCTTTGGGTTTTTGTGCTTGTACATTTTCGACAAACTCGCCCATCACTTGGCGCGACCACGGCCAGCTACCAAATTCTTTCGCATAAGCATGCAGGCTGGCTTCGTTAATATCAACGATGACAATGTCTGGGTCGGCTTTGGGTTGAATCACACGATGCTTGACCATAAAATCAAACGCATTGTCACGCATGTTGAGCCCGACATGAAATAAGCTGGCATCTAGCAGCACCAGCAAAGTAAACAGCGCAGCCAAATAAATGTAAAAATTATTTTTAAGTTTCCGCGTGAGATTCGCTAGCCACTGGCCGAGTAAAAGTTTGAGTTTTGTCATTGGTTTATCGTTGGTATATCTAACGGTGTGTTCAATATGAAAAGTTGAATCAACATACAATGCTTAAAATCATAAGTGTTTTTTGCATGATTGGGGAATTGTTTCATCAAAAATTGGTAAACTTTTTGAGATGGCAGGTGATGTTTGTGAAATTTTAATGAGTCATTTTTTGAAGAATTTAACCCATCGAATAGTACGAGCGAAAAACGCTGCCCTGCAAGCCTTTATTTATAAGGCTTGCAGGGCATGGTAAGTAAAGATGATATCAGTTGCATGAAAAAAACAGACTGTTTATTGCACGCATGAGCCGGGTATTCAATTTGGTTGCTTTGGCAAGATTTATGCGTTTTTTTGCGGTTGATGACTTATGTCAATTGAGTTCTTAGCTGATAGGAATAGAATAGCGGTCGATAGATATTAGTTTTCATTTGAAAAGAGGTGAGTATGGCTGTGAATAAAAAATCTGCGGAGATTATCAATTTATCTGGGACTTCTGCGAGTAAGCCAGCGGGTGTTCGTGCCAGTAAAACACCGCGCGCGCGGCGCGTCGCTAAAGGGGATACACCGCCAGATAACAGTGCACAAGGGATTGAAGCATTTTCAGTGGATGAAAAAATTTCGGCCGCACGTGAAGCGAAAGCGGCGGCGATGCAGGACATTATTCAACGCATTACAGAAGGTAAAGAGTTGGCGGCATTGCCCGAAGCTTTGCGCGCAATTTTAGATGGCGCCTCTCCCGATGATGCCGCGGCTTTGAGCAAGGCAATTGCGAATATGCCGAGCATGGAAGGCATAAAAAAGCGCGTTCATGCGGATGATGAGCTTTCGCAAGACTGGCGAGATGGCGGCTATCCGTACAAAAATCTGCTGTCACGCCGTAGTTATGAAAATCAAAAATACCACCTGCAGGTTGAACTGTTAAAGCTGCAGGCATGGGTGAAAGAAACGGGACAGCGCGTAGTGATTCTATTTGAAGGACGCGATGCAGCGGGTAAGGGCGGCACCATCCGACGCTTTATGGAGCACCTTAACCCACGTGGTGCGCGTGTCGTGGCCTTGGAAAAACCCAGTGAAGTGGAACGTGGTCAGTGGTATTTTCAGCGTTATGTTTCGCTGCTGCCCACAGCGGGCGAAATCGTGCTATTCGATCGTTCCTGGTACAACCGGGCTGGGGTAGAACGTGTGATGGGTTTTTGCGACAATGATGAGTATTTAGAATTTATGCGTCAAGCGCCAGATTTTGAACGCAATCTCACGCGTAGCGGCATTCATATCATCAAGTTCTGGTTCTCTGTGAGCCGCGAAGAACAACGCCGCCGATTTAAAGAACGTAAAATGCACCCGCTTAAGCAATGGAAGCTAAGTCCGATTGATCTGGCTTCGCTAGATAAATGGGATGACTATACCAAGGCGAAAGAGGCGATGTTCTTTCATACCGATACAGCGGACTCTCCTTGGACCGTGATTAAATCAGATTGTAAAAAACGCGCTCGCCTCAACGCTATGCGCTATGTGTTGCATAAGTTGCCGTACGCAAATAAAGAACTATCGGCTGTCGGCGCGCTGGATCCGCTATTGGTAGGCCGTGCCCATATTGTGTATGAACGTGGTGAGCATGATAATCAAGCGCTGATTTAACCAATAGAGACGCCCCTGCAATAACCGACGTTCGTTTAAAAGATTAGCGTTATTTTTCACTCAATTTTGCGTGTCTTTCTTAATGCTGCCCTGCGAGCCTTTATTTACAAGGCTCGCAGGGCAGCGTTTTTCGCTCGATAGATTAATAGGTGATTTTAACTTAGTGTAAAAGTGATTTTTTCAGGGTTTTTTCATCGTTGGTAGCCAGCACGATTGCTTCCAACTTTTTTTCGTTCATCCGTTATAATACGGTTCAATGAATATCATCACACTACAATGGATTGCGACGCTCATCATATTGCTTTTGTTAGCATGGTTGTGTTGGCGTAGCTTCCGGTTCGATAAAAATTCCGAAGTTTTACAGCAGGTCATTTTGCAGCAGCTAGAAGAAAAACATCGCGTGATGCTGCTGGATTTTAATGATGGTTTAAATAAGCTGGGCGACCGCCTAGGCGCAACATCGAATGAAACCAGTGAGCGATTACGCGCTAGCGTGGCCATGGAATTGCAAGCCACGCGGGATGCCATGCAGGCTTTGCAATTAGCACAACACAACAGTTTGGCGCAAACTCGAGAAAGTGTACTTGAGAAGCTGCACACCACTTTGAGCGAACAAGGTAAAGCACAGCAAGCGCTCATCAACGACACCATGTTAAAAGCCACCACCACGCTTACACAGAGCGTTGAAAGTTTAGGGAAAATCGTTGATAGCAGGTTAGAGCAAATCGGCGGCAAGGTTTCAGAGCGCTTAGATGAAGGCTTCAAGAAGACCAATCAAACCTTTATCGATGTGATGGCGCGCCTCGCCACCATCGATGAAGCGCAAAAGAAAATTGATGGCTTAACGACCAATGTGGTGAGCTTGCAAGAGTTATTAGGTGACAAACGTAGTCGTGGTGCCTTTGGTGAAGTGCAGTTAGAAGCTCTGGTGCGTAACGTGTTACCGGTCAATTCATTTGCGATGCAGCACACCTTTGAGAATGGCACGCGAGCAGATTGCGCTTTGTTTCTGCCTGAGCCGACCGGCACCGTCGCGGTCGATAGTAAATTCCCGCTGGAAAATTATCACCGCATGTTCGATAGCAAATTGAGCGATGCCGAGCAATTGTTGGCTGAAAAGCAGTTCAAGCTGGATGTGAAAAAGCATGTGGATGATATTGCGAATAAATACATTATTTCTAATATAACGTCTGACGGCGCCGTGATGTTCATTCCTGCCGAAGCAGTGTTTGCCGAATTGCATGCCTACCACAACGACGTCATTGAATATGCCATGAACAAGCGTGTTTGGGTAGTTTCACCGACTACTTTAATGGCCGTGCTTAACACTGCGCGAGCGG
Source organism: Methylotenera sp. (assembly GCA_049643685.1). Taxonomy (GTDB): domain Bacteria; phylum Pseudomonadota; class Gammaproteobacteria; order Burkholderiales; family Methylophilaceae; genus Methylotenera. The sequence continues at coordinate 154 of JBARQL010000059.1, read as the reverse complement.
TGCTGAAAGATGTGGAAACACGCAAGCAGGTACATGTGATTAAAGAAGAGCTGGGTAAGCTCAGCAAAGACTTCGGTCGCTTTGATCAGCGCATGAAAAAACTGGCCGACAATATCCGTCAAGCCCATGAAAACGCGCAGGAAGTGCATATCAG
>JBARQL010000058.1:0-3022 GCA_049643685.1 Methylotenera sp. | reverse complement strand
CCTTACGTCTGTTACTTGAACCGATTACGCATTATTTAAATGAAGACGGTGTGACCGATATTTTTGTGAATAAGCCGTATGAAATTATCGTTAAAAATGACAAAGGCCGAAAAAAGATAAAAGCACCCTCGCTGAGCTTGGCACATCTTGAACAAATTGCGGTGGCGGTAGGGAATTACAGCAATCAAGCCATCAATAAGTCAGCACCTATTATTTCTGCCAACTTGCCGAACGATGAGCGTATTCAAGTGGTGCTGCCACCAGTTGTGCAAAAAGGCTTGGTCAACCTATCTATTCGTAAACCCATGATATTAACTAAAACCATGGCTGAATATGAAGCCGATGCGCTGTTTTCAGAAACGGTGTGGTTATGGCCGCGCGAAATGTCTTTTGATGCGCATGACTTTAATGAACATAGCTTGGCTCAAGCCATGAGAAAATTATGCAAAGCCGATGTGCATTTAATCGATTTACTCGAAAACAAACACTTTGCTCAATTCTTCATTGAAGCGGTTAAGGCTGATAAAAATATCGGTATTGTCGGCGAAACGGGCTCAGGCAAAACGACCTTCTCTAAAATGCTATGCCAGTCTATTCCACAGCATGAATCCATTATTACCATAGAAGATGCGCGTGAACTATTTCTGCCGAATCATGAATATGTGGTGCATTTAACTTATAGCAAGGGCGGGCAAGGTCAAGCCAAAGTTACGCCGTCAGATTTGATTCACAGCACTATGCGCATGAACCCAGACCGTGTGTTGCTGGCTGAATTGCGTGGTGCTGAAAGTTACGATTACCTGAAACTATTACTCAGCGGCCATGGTGGCAGTATCACCAGCTGGCACGCAGGCTCACCTGAAGAGGCCATTGGTCGCTTCATATTTATGGCAAAAGAACACCCAGAATCTACCGCCTATCAAGATGTAGCGATTAAACGCTTATTGTTAAGCGCCGTCGATGTCATCGCGCATTTAGAAGCTCAATCCATTTTTAATGAAAATGAAGTGCAAATAGGCACTGCATACAAAATGACGGCCATCTACTTCAACCCATTCAAGAAATTAGAAGTTGCGCTGGAAACTTAACATGAAGAAAAGAGGATGCAAACCATGAAAATCACGACTAAAAATATAACATTATTAGCCACCATTGCTGGCGCATTCACGCTGGCAAGCTGCACGAATAACAGTGCTTTAATCGTACCTGATGGCGCAAAGCGCGTACCAATCAATCAGGCTGAAAACCAAGTAAAAGTTATACCGACTATGAGTGCCACAAGCAATAATCCATTCATGCAAATGCAAGCCGAAGTTGCAACCATGCAGGCGAAAATCGCACAATTAGAAGCGCAACTAACTCAAAACAAGTTAGAGCAAAGCCGCCTACAAAATATGTCTAAGAGTGAGGTTACGTCAGTTATTGCAACACCACCAGAATCGATTAACCCCCCTGAGTTAGCACAAACTACGCTACTAGCCAGTACCTTATTTGCGTTCAATCAAACAACATTACTAGACTCAGGTAGAGCCGAACTAAAAAGCTTAGCGAAGTCGATTAAATCCATGAATAACGTGAAAGCCATTAGCGTCGTTAGCTATGCCGATAAACTAGGATCGGCGGCGTATAACCATGCACTTTCAACTAAGCGAGCAGATGTTGTGCGCGCCTATCTTCAGCTTGAAAATAACCTAAGCTACATTCAATTTACAACCTTAGGCAAAGGTAGCCTTGTGAGCTCGGCCACCACACAAGGCTGTGGTAATAGGCTAGGTCGCCAAGCTTTAATTGACTGCCTGTCACCCGATAGACGTGTAGAAATTAACGTGTATTGAAAACTGGCCTGCGAGCTAACATCCATGATTCATCCAATTTCAGCATTCTACAAAGACCATAGAACTGTACTAAAAGCCACGGGTGTGCTGCTGATTGTATTAGTAGCATTTCCATTGACCATGCTCTTAGCTGGGGCTATGGTGCTGGCCGCCTTTAAAATTAATCCCTTGCACTACGGCGCGGCGGTCTATTTTTGGGCATGGCCAGATTATCTGAATGCCTATCTAAACGGAGGGCTAGTTGGCCAAGGCAAGCGTATTGCAGTAACAGGCGGTGCTAGCGTATTGCTTATTTACGTTGCCATCCCATTGCTGGCAGTACTTGCCACGCGCAAAAGACGCGAACTACATGGTAGCGCACGCTGGGCCTCGCACGGCGAGGTAGTTAAATCAGGCCTGCTCGGTGATGAAGGCATTGTGGTTGGGAAGTATAGAGGCCAAACATTACACTTCCCCGGGCAACAATTTGTAATGCTGGCTGCACCTACCCGTAGCGGTAAAGGCGTGGGTGTGGTGATTCCTAATTTATTGAGCTATGAAGAGTCTGTCTGCGTACTCGACATTAAACAAGAAAACTTTGACATCACTGCGGGTTACCGTAAGGATGTACTGAAACAAGAAATTTACCTATTCAACCCGTTCGCTGAAGACCTAGACAACAACGGCAAACCCGCACCTCGCACGCACCGATACAATTTCTTTAGTGCCATCAGCAGAGGCGTATTCCGCGTTGGTGACATATTTAGTCTTGGCAATGCTATTTGGCCAAGTGGCGGCAAAGACGCTTTCTGGAATGATAACGCACGCAATCTATTTTTAGCGGTGACGCTGTTTTTATGTGAACTGCGTGATCAGCGTGAGGAAGAGGGCTTAGCCTCAACATTACCCGACTATCCTGTCACCATGGGTGAAGTGCTGCGCCAAACTTCAGGTCGTGATTCAGGCTTACCGATAAAACAATATTTTGAAGAAAAAATCATACCCTATGCATGGTTGAGTAGTGAATGCCGTGGTGCCATGCGTAACTTTTTAAGTTCTAGTGATGATGTACTGTCATCCATATTAAGCACCTTCAATGCACCATTATTGCCTTGGCGCAATCCGATTGTCGATGCCGCCACCAGTGCCTGTGACTTTGATGTACGCGATGTGCGTAAAAAGAAAATGTCGATTTATATTGGCATTAC
>JBARQL010000057.1:0-8758 GCA_049643685.1 Methylotenera sp. | reverse complement strand
GATTTAATCGCCACAGGGCATTATGCGCAAGTGCGTGAAAACCCACTTAAACCTGGCTTGTTTCAACTGATGAAAGCCGATGACGGTAGCAAAGACCAAAGCTACTTTTTATATCGCTTGAATCAAGCGCAACTCAGCAAAACCTTATTTCCACTCGGCAAATATTTAAAGCGTGAAGTGCGCCAAATTGCGCGTGAAGCGGGTTTAATCAATGCCGAGAAAAAAGATTCCACTGGCATTTGCTTTATTGGCGAGCGACCTTTTCAAGAATTTTTAAGCCAATATTTACCACGCAAACCAGGCGTTATTAAAACCCCTGAAGGTAAAACCGTCGGCCAACACGAAGGCTTGATGTATTACACGCTCGGCCAACGCCAAGGTTTAAAAATAGGCGGCAGCCGCGAAAGCAATGGCGAGCCGTGGTTTGTTGTAGCAAAAGACATGGAAAAAAACGAGCTGATCGTGGTGCAAGGCCATGAGCATCCACTTTTGCTTAGCGATGGCTTAAAAGCCGGGCAACTCACTTGGATTGATGACGAAGAACCCATTACCAACTGGGTGTATGCGGCAAAAACGCGCTACCGCCAACCTGATGCGCCGTGTGAAATTGACAAGCTCGATAGCAATGAAGTCACCATTAAATTCGGCCAAAAACAATGGGCTGTCACGCCTGGGCAATCAGCCGTGGTATATGAGAGTAATGTTTGTCTTGGTGGCGGCATCATTACTGCCGCAATTTAATATAAAATTTGGGTGCATTTTTATTACCACATACTAAAAAGCTACCTAAAGCTGTCATCATGAGGAGCAAAGCGACGTGATGATCTTTATAACTTCTTAAAAAAACAAGATTTCTCGCTCTGCTCGAAATGACAGTCATTGTAGTTTCAAGTGATCCCCAAAATTCAAGTGATCCCCAAAAAGGAAAGTTCATGCCATACGTTTTAGGTAGCATTCACATTTTAATTGCATTGTTTTTTGCGGTACACGCTACACGCACAGGCCGCCAGATGTACTGGTTGCTGATTTTATTCTCGTTCCCATTACTTGGTAGCATTGTTTATTTTTTTGCGGAATATTTACCCAGTTCTAAAGTCGAACGCGGCGTCAAACAAGTTTCCAATATTGCGATGCAACTACTTGACCCCACCCGCGAACTACGCGAAGCGAGGCAAGCTTTTGAACTCACTCCCACCGTACAAAATAGAATGCGCTTGGCCGCTGCGCTGGATGGCGCAGGCGAATATGGTGAAGCGGTGCAACAATTTGACGCCTGCCTCAACGGCCCATTTGCCGACGATTTAGAAGTTTGTCTTGGTGCTGCAAAAGCTAAATTTCACAACCAGCAACCGCACTTAGCCATTCCATTATTGCAGGCGATTCGAGCTAAACAAAACAGTTTCAGGCCAGAAGAATTAAGCCTGTTGTTAGCGCAAAGTTATGCTGCAAGTGGCGACCATGCCAATGCACAAATTGAATTCACTTATGCTGCCGAGAATTTTGGTTCTGCCGAAGCCCGCGCGCAGTATGCGCTGTGGGCCGTAAGTGTTGGTAACATGGATCAAGCAAAAGAGCTGAGAGCCGCCCTTGAAAAAGATTGGCAACCTTGGAACAAGCACACACGCGGATTGCATAAAGCTTTGTTCAATCAATTAGATGCGGCAATTGCTGCTGCCAATATAAAGTGAAAAGGTTTTTAAGCCATTTTTTAGGCTACTTCTTTTTAATGATCCTGACTGCTTTTGTTTTCTGCTATTTTGCATTCGGCAAACAGGTGGTTGAAACAGGTGGCTACATCGGCGGGACGATGCTAAACGAATTGGATGATTTTACCATCTATTGTTTCACCCTATTTTTATTGCCATTTGGATTGGGCGCGTCCTTTTGCGCGACATTATCCAAAAACAAAACCAAACTGAGTGCGCTCTTTATCACGCTGATCTATGTGGCAGTTTGGCTACTCGCTGTCACCTGGGCGGCCGAAAGCTGTGCCGTGAATTGGGGAGATAGTTGGACTACGCTTGAGGTGTTTTTCACTTTTGTTGTCAGCAATTTTTTATATGGGTTGCCGCTGCTAGTTTCAGGATTGTTTTTAAATTTGTTGTTGCAACGACAACTTAATATACGCCTGCCAAAAGTGTGATGAAAACACTTATTTTTATTTAGTAAAAGCCCCGAGAGAAAAATACTGCCCTGCGAGCCTTTATTTACGAGGATTCCAGAGCATCGAAATAAGATGATGTCAAAAACGTGTGTTTATCTTGCAAAATTACTTTACAAAATTTACTGAGTTTCATCACGCCGGTTAGCGACAAACTGATTGGGTAAAGCAAGTACGTAGAGTAAAAACCCCACCACCTGAATCAGTATCGCGATAAATCCAACGATAGAAAAAATTTGAATTTGTGATTGCAAGTCACTATTGGCGTCAAATAAACGATACTCAATCATCACTCGGATTCCGATAGAAACCAGTGTTGTGAGCAGCAAGCCGCCAAAAAACATACAGTAGGCACGGATTTAGTACGCGCAAGTAAAATGCCTGCCGCCAACAGAAATACCAAGCTGACTAACACTTGGCCGTAAGTAGCCAATATTCTGAGCGCCAATTCCAGAGATTCAATATTCATGCGCTGCACGCTTATTCCTCAATAACGAATCTTTGTTTTTATAAAGGTAATGCCCGTTAAGCCACGGGCATCGTTTGTTTAAAGCTGGCACGCTTGGCTAACACATTGTAATGTTTCGCTAAATTCGGGTATTTTTCTTGCCAGTTTAATGCGTTAAAACGCAAATCCAGATAAGCCAAAGCACAACCTAGCGCAATATCGGCCAAACTAAATTGCTCATTCACGCACCATTTTTTCTTGGTTAAATCCAGATTCAGCACGGCTAATCCGCGCGTGACTTTTTCTAATTGTTTTTCAATATGCGCGCTGGATTGCTGTGCTTCAGGCTTGCGTTGTTCCAACATGGCTGACACCGCCGCATCACAAACCCCATCGGCCAGCGCTTCCCAACGGCGCACCTCTGTTTTGCCTGTGTTATCTTGCGGTATTAAATGCGCCCCTGGTGTGCGATTATCTAGATATTCTACAATCACGCGCGAATCATACAAACTATCACCATCCGGCAGCACTAGCACCGGTACTTTACCTAGAGGGTTATAAAGCTTTACTGGGCAGTCCGGATCGGTCAACACCACCTCTACAGTGTCAATTGCGATACGTTTTTCGATGGCCACAATGCGCACTTTGCGCGCATAAGGGCTATTGATGGTGTATAAAAGTTTCATATTTTGACCGATTCTTTATTGGTAGTGCCCGTTATTTATAATGCCCATTGACGGAAGCTCGCTAAGCCCATTAATTCATTGATTATTAGCGTGATTGCTGAATATTATGGGTGGTTAGCATTATAATTCAAACATTACATTAAACATCATCACTTGACCTAAAAATTCATGACGCTTTTTAATCAATATTATCCACCAAAGTCGGCTGCTTTTTACACGCTGGTAGATCACCAAGTGCAAGCCGCGCTGGCTGAAGATGTAGGCTCAGGCGACTTAACCGCGCAACTCATCCCTGCAACCCAACTTGTGCATGCCACGATCATTGCGCGTGAACCGGCCATTATTTGCGGCATAGATTGGGTCAATGCGTGCTTTCTACAACTCGATGCGAATGTGAATATTCACTGGCTAGTGGCCGAAGGTGAGCATGTGCAGTCCAGACAGGTGCTATGCAAAATCTCGGGGGCGGCACGTTCATTGTTAACCGCGGAGCGTTGCGCGCTCAATTTCCTGCAAACGCTTTCTGCAACCGCAAGCCATACCCGCCAGTATGTTGATGCCATTGCTGACACGCATGCCAAAATTTTAGACACGCGTAAAACGATTCCTGGATTACGTCTCGCGCAAAAATATGCCGTCACCGTGGGTGGCGGGCAGAATCAGCGCTTGGCCTTGTACGATGGTATATTGATTAAAGAAAACCATATCGCCGCAGCAGGGAGCATCAGCGCAGTCATGCAACAAGCATTCGCAATAAGTGCAAATAAAAGCATACAAATTGAAGTGGAAAACTTAGGCCAATTACAGGAAGCGTTAGACGCAGGCGCCACTTCAGTGTTATTAGACAATTTTAGCCCGGCCTTGCTACGCGAAGCGGTAAGCTTAAATAAACTCGCAGCAAAAAGTGCTATTTTGGAGGCTTCTGGCGGCATTACGTTAGACAATGTACGCGAAATTGCCCTCACCGGCGTTGATAGAATCTCAATCGGCGCGATTACCAAACATGTACAAGCAATCGATTTATCGATGCGAATACAGGCTTCTTGAGTATAAAGCGGCATAGTTTTTGCATGTAGTCTAATCGTCATCAAAAATACAAAGGCAACACCCATGAATAAACCTGTAACGCTTACCAATCCGACTGGCCGCCTGACCTTAGGCGATGTGCTGCGTATGCTGGTGAACGATGGCATCGTGGATAAAGTGCAAGCCGAAAAACTCTATAAAGACCGTAAACTCGATTCTTCAAGGCTACATCCTTTAGTGGTGATAGGCGAGCAAAAATGGAAAAGTCTTCATGCACCACACAAAGTTTTTACGGTTGAAGGCTTATCCAATTGGCTGGCATTACGTGCAGGACTGGATTTTTACCATATTGATCCGCTCAAACTAGACTTTGGTTCTGCGGCGAAGCTATTCTCGCAAGGTTACGCAGAACGTTTGAAAATCATGCCAATTTCGGCTAAGAATGGTGAGGCGGTTGTTGCCACCACGGAACCTTTCAGCACCGAGTGGATCCCCGATCTTGAACGCTTGCTCAAGATGAAGATTAAATTAGTCGTCGCCAATCCGCTGGAAGTCAGTCGCTATTTACCTGAAATTTACAGCCTTGCTAACTCCATGAGTGCCGCCGATTCAGCCAAAGCGGGGCAAATTGTCGGTGTACAAAATTTTGAACAATTAGTTGAACTTGGCAAAGATAAAAACCTAGATGCCAATGAGCAGCACGTGGTGAATATTGTCGATTGGCTGTTCAAATACGCGTTTGAACAGCGCGCCAGCGACATCCATTTAGAGCCGCGCCGTGGCATGGGCTTTATGCGCTTTAGAATCGATGGTGTATTGCATCAAGTGTATCAATTGCCGCCCAATATCATGAATGCCATTACCAGCCGTATCAAGCTACTTGGCCGTATGGACATGGTTGAAAAACGTCGTCCGCAAGATGGCCGCATCAAAACCGTGTCAACTAGCGGCCAAGAAATCGAGTTGCGTTTATCCACAATGCCAACCGCTTTTGGTGAAAAAATGGTCATGCGTATTTTTACGCCTGAAGTCTCTGCCAGTGACTTTTTAACGCTTGGCTTTTCCAAAGCGCAAGCCGCCACTTGGAACACTTGGACAAAATCCCCCAACGGCATTATTTTAGTCACCGGCCCAACTGGCTCGGGCAAAACCACGACCCTTTATGCCACCTTACGTCAACTGGCCACGCCTGAAGTGAATGTCTGTACCGTAGAAGAGCCGATTGAAATGGTGGAGCCAGCCTTTAATCAAATGCAAGTGCAAACCAACATTGGCCTCAACTTTGCCGATTGCATCCGCACGCTGATGCGGCAAGATCCCGACATTATCATGGTCGGTGAAATTCGCGATTTAGAAACTGCAGATATGGCGATACAAGCGGCACTGACAGGCCATTTAGTACTTTCCACCCTGCACACCAACGATTCACCTTCCGCTGTCACGCGCTTGCTGGATTTGGGTGTTCCTTCGTACCTGATTCACTCGACGGTATTGGGCGTCATGGCGCAACGTTTGGTGCGCACGCTCTGCACCAGCTGCAAAGCCCCTGAACCTATCGAGCAAAGTAAATGGGATGCCCTCGTCGGCGATTTCAAGCTGCCAAAACCTGCCCATATTTACAAACCTGTCGGCTGCCTAGAATGCCGCAATACGGGCTTTAGGGGTCGTAGCGGCATTTATGAAATGCTCACCATGACACCAAGTTTAAGAAAACTCATCACACCAGACACCAACTTAGCTGAACTCACCAAACTCGCTCAACGGGAAGGCATGCAACCGCTCATCATCAATGGCGCCGAAAAAATAGCCGCAGGTATCACGACCATTGAAGAATTATTAAAAGTTGCTCCGCCCTTAGAAAATGATTAAGCATGTGATGAAATAAGCCAAACTTACCAATAATAGAATTGTTTTCACGACCAAATTAAGCTGGATTAATAAAAACAATAGCACTGAAATAGCCACTTCATTTCCCGAACGAAAACTACGCTACCGGAAGCCGGCAATTTTAAGGCTTACAGGCTAGCACCAATAAAGACATATAAATTAGATCAAACAATCCCTTTTTGAGTAGATTGGCATGCAAAAAGGTTTCTCATATACATCTACATACACCGCTAGCAAAAATCCAATACGCATCACGTTTTCTTAAAAACAACACCGCTCCAACACTTTCATTCTTGACCAAACCGCTTCAAACCGTTACTCTATAAGGTTACCGAATTATATATAAAAGAAATAGTTAAATTAAAAGATTTATGGCAGATACTCAAAAAATCACTGAATCAAAAGAAGCTTCTAAGCAATTGGCATCTAATCAACCGTCCTCTAAGCAAATGACGGGCGCGGAGATTTTAATTCGCTGCCTGCATGAAGAAAACGTTGAATTTGTATTTGGCTACCCTGGCGGCGCTGTTCTGCACATTTATGACGCTATTTTTCATCAGGATAAATTCAAGCATATCCTAGTGCGTCACGAGCAAGCTGCGTTGCATGCGGCTGACGCTTATTCACGCTCTACAGGCAAAGTGGGCGTTGCGCTAGTGACTTCCGGCCCAGGTGCCACAAATGCGGTCACTGGCATTGCTACAGCTTATATGGATTCTATTCCGATGGTGATTATTAGCGGGCAAGTGCCTACTTACGCCATTGGTGAAGATGCATTTCAAGAATGTGACACTGTTGGCATTACACGCCCATGCGTAAAACATAACTTCTTGGTTAAAGACGTAAAAGATATTGCTGCCACCATGAAAAAGGCTTTTCATGTCGCCGCAAGTGGACGTCCAGGCCCAGTGTTAGTGGATATTCCAAAAGACATTACTGCTGATTTATGCAAATTTGACTATCCAGAAAGCGTACATTTACGCTCATACAACCCTGTGACTAAAGGGCATTTAGGCCAAATCAAAAAAGCGCTGAAATTGCTGGCTGAAGCAAAACGTCCAATGGTGTATTCAGGCGGCGGCGTAGTGCTGGGCGATGCTTCTGCCCATTTAATCAAGCTGATTCAGTCTATGGGCATTCCCATCACCAGCACCTTGATGGGGCTAGGCGGATTTCCAGCGTCTGATGCAAAGTTTTTAGGCATGCTCGGCATGCACGGCACTTACGAGGCCAATATGGCAATGCAAGAGTGCGATGTACTGTTAGCTGTTGGCGCGCGCTTTGATGACCGCGTCATTGGTAACACCGCACATTTCTTGTCAAACCCACGCACGATTATTCATATTGATATCGATCCATCATCCATTTCAAAACGCGTAAAAATTGATGTGCCGATTGTCGGTGACGTTAAATCGGTACTTACCGATATGAACGAACTGATTGCCGCCGAAAAACCCGCTCAGAACACCACGGCACTTGCGGCTTGGTTCAAACAAATTGAGGCATGGCGTAGCAAAAAATGCTTGGACTTTGCGCAAAGCAGCGAGTTTATTAAACCGCAGTACGTCATTCAAAAATTACATGAAGTGACTAAAGGCGAAGCTTTTGTGACTTCTGATGTTGGCCAACACCAAATGTGGGCCGCGCAATATTACAAATTCAATGATCCACGCCGCTGGATCAACTCCGGCGGCCTAGGCACCATGGGTGTTGGCCTACCTTATGCGATGGGCGTACAGTTAGCGCACCCTAATGCGCAAGTGGCGTGCGTGACGGGTGAAGGCAGTATTCAAATGAATATTCAAGAGCTTTCAACTTGCGCGCAATATCATTTGCCGATTAAAGTCATTATGCTTAACAATAGATACCTTGGCATGGTGCGCCAATGGCAAGAGTTCTTCTATGAGAATCGTTATTCAGAATCATACATGGATAGCCTGCCAGACTTTGTTAAATTGGCTGAGGCGTATGGTCATGTGGGCATGCAAATCACTAAACCTGGCGATGTTGAAGGGGCTTTGAAAGAAGCGTTCGATATGAAATCACGCTTTGTATTCTTGGACTTTATTACCGACCAAACAGAAAACGTGTTCCCAATGATACAAAACGGCAAAGGTTTGTCTGAAATGATTTTGGCCAGTGATATTGGTGCGGAGGATCTATAATGCGTCATATTATTTCACTCCTCATGGAAAACGAAGCAGGCGCACTCTCACGCGTGGCTGGCTTATTTTCAGCACGTGGCTACAACATTGAATCACTGACTGTTGCTGCAACAGAAGACCCAACATTATCTCGTATGACCATTGTCACTTCAGGCTCAGAAGCAGTCATTGAGCAAATCATCAAGCAGCTCAACAAGCTCATTGATGTTGTGAAAGTGCTTGATTTGAACGATGGTAAATTTATTGAGCGCGAATTGATGCTCGTAAAAGTCAAAGCAACTGGTGCGTTTCGTGAAGAAATGAAACGTATGTGTGATATTTTCCGTGGCCGTATTATCGATGTGGCTGACGGTAGCTTTACGATTGAGCTTACCGGCTCAGGCAA
>JBARQL010000056.1:0-2802 GCA_049643685.1 Methylotenera sp. | reverse complement strand
AATTAGTGCGTGCAGTATTTGGCACGAATAATGTGGACACCTGCGCGCGCGTTTGCCATTCTCCTACTGGTTATGGACTTAAACAAACATTAGGCGAATCAGCGGGGACACAAACCTTTGATTCTGTCATGAAATCTGACGTAATTATGGTGATAGGTGCAAACCCAACCGATGGCCACCCAGTGTTTGCTAGCCAAATGAAGCGTCGTTTACGTGAAGGTGCAAAACTGATTATTGCTGACCCTCGTGAAATAGATTTGGTAAAAAATTCTCCACATGTCCATGCGGATTATCACTTGAATCTACGCCCAGGTACCAATGTGGCGCTGATTTCTGCTTTGGCGCATGTAGTGGTGACTGAAGGTTTAGTAAAAGTAGATTTTGTGAAAGCACGTTGCGAGTGGGATTCATTCGTCGCATGGCGAGATTTTGTCTCTAAACCAGAAAACTCACCTGAAGCATTAGAAAAAGAGCTAGGTGTGAAGGCGGAGACAGTGCGCGATGCAGCCCGATTATTCGCCACAGGCGGCAATGGTGCAATTTACTATGGTTTAGGTGTCACCGAACATTCTCAGGGCTCAACTATGGTCATGGGCATCGCCAATCTTGCGATGGCAACTGGCAATGTAGGCCGCGAAGGCGTGGGTGTAAACCCATTGCGCGGTCAAAATAACGTGCAAGGCTCATGCGATATGGGTTCTATGCCGCATGAATATCCAGGTTACCGTCATGTTTCTGACGAAGCAACCCGGGCGCTATTTGAATCCGCATGGGGCCGCCCATTAAGTAACGAGCCAGGTTTACGCATCCCGAATATGCTGGATCAAGCTAGTGAAGGCAGCTTTAAGGCGCTGTATTGCGTAGGTGAAGACATTGTGCAATCTGACCCTAATACCCAACACGTGACCCACGCGCTAGAGCAAATGGAATGCGTGATTGTGCAAGATTTGTTTTTGAATGAAACCGCCATGTTTGCGCATGTGTTCTTTCCAGGGGCATCTTTCTTAGAAAAAAGCGGCACGTTTACCAATGCTGAGCGCCGTATTTCCCCCGTACGCCGTGTGATGAACCCAAAAAACGGCGCGCTAGTGAATGGCAAGCAAGAAGCGGGCTTTGAAGATTGGGAAATCACCGCCAAGCTTTCAGCTGCGCTGGGTTACGATATGCACTATAACCACGCCTCTGAAATTATGGATGAAATCGCTGCGCTAACACCCACATTTAAAGGTGTAAGTTTCAAAAAATTAGATGAGCTTGGCAGCATACAATGGCCGTGTAATGATGAAGCACCTTTAGGCACGCCAACGATGCACATTGACGAATTTGTGCGCGGAAAAGGCAAATTCTTTATTACCCAATATGTGCCGACCACAGAAAAAGTGAACGCGAAATATCCGCTAATATTGACTACTGGCCGAATTTTGAGCCAATACAACGTAGGCGCACAAACGCGCCGCACTAAAAATGTGGCCTGGCATAGTGAAGATATTGTAGAAATTCACCCGCACGATGCAGAAGATCGCGGCATTAAAGAGGGCGACTGGATTGGTATTAAGAGCCGCGCAGGTGAAACCGTGTTGCGCGCAAAACTGACTGAACGCGTACAAGCTGGCATTATTTACACCACGTTCCACCACCCAGAATCTGGCGCAAACGTAATAACCACTGAAAACTCAGATTGGGCAACCAACTGCCCTGAGTTTAAAGTGACCGCAGTGCAAGTGACGCGTGTCAATCAATTATCTGATTGGCAAAAACACTACAAAACCTTTAGTGAAGCGCAATTGGCTTATGCGGGCATGGACTTAGAAGCCGCGAAAATTGAGCTTGACTGATGAAAAGCCACCGCACATTGCGGTGCTAGATGCGGCGTTGAGTACGTTTGATGTGACTCAATGGCAAAACGGTAAAGTAGCAAAAACACAAGATTGTTTAGCAGAAGAAACGCCTGTTGCACTGATTTACAATGGCGTTTCACATGCGGTGATGCTGGCAACGGCACAAGATTTAGAAGATTTTGCATTAGGTTTTTCCTTGTCCGAGGGCATTGTGAGTTTCGCAAGCGAGCTTTACGGCGTTGAAGTAAAAACGCAAGCCAATGGCATAGAACTATATTGTGAAATTGCCAGTGAGCGATTTGCACAGTTAAAAGAACGCCGCCGTACTTTGGCTGGTAAAACAGGCTGTGGCTTATGTGGGGCAGAAAATTTAGCGCAAGCAATGCGTTATCCACCGTCACTAATAGAGCAGAAAAAGTTTGAAATAGCCAACATTACACGCGGCTTGAAGGGCGTACAGGCACATCAGTTTTTGCAGCAGAAAACAGGTGCAACGCACGCCAGTGCTTATGTGATGGTAAATGGTGAAGTGGCGTTGGTGCGTGAAGATGTAGGCCGCCATAATGCACTAGATAAGTTAATTGGTTCGTTGGCTAGAGCACCGCTAGATAAAAACGGTTTTATTATTACCACCAGCCGTGCCAGCTTTGAAATGGTGCAAAAAACTGCCAGTGCAGGGGTGAGTTTGCTAGTGGCGGTTTCTGCTCCAACTGGCTTGGCGGTGCGCGTGGCTGAACAGTGCGGATTAACCTTGGTAGGCTTTGCGCGCGAGAATCGATTTGTGGTGTACAGCTATGCTGAAAATATTATAAATGAGTAAGTTAAGAGAAATATAAACATGGATATTCAACGCTTAATTTCAATGGCAAACCAAATTGGGGATTTTTACGAATCTTACCCAGACCAAAGCCATGCACAGCAAGATATTGCAGAGCATCTCAATAAATTTTGGGCCTTATCGATG
>JBARQL010000055.1:0-28452 GCA_049643685.1 Methylotenera sp. | reverse complement strand
TAATGGCTGATTTAACACTGCGAGCAATGTTAAATGCCCCACCAAAACCTGTGTCAATATCGACCAACAACGGTGTATCAACGGCATCAGTAATACGTCGTACGTCAATCAAGACATCTTCTAAGGTAGAAATGCCCAAATCCGGTAAGCCGAGCGAGCTAGCGGCCACGCCACCGCCAGACAAATAAATGGCTTTAAAGCCGCTTTGGCTGGCAAGCATGGCATGGTAAGCGTTAATCGCGCCAATAATTTGAAGTGGTTTTTCGGCAGCGATTGCTGCGCGAAAACGTGCGCCTGCGGATGATTGTGTTGACATTAAAAAAACCTTTTCAGTGCTTCGTCGGAGATTGTTACGCCAGTCAGTTTGGCTTTTTGCAGTACTTCCCAGAAGTAACGATATGTGGCTCTGTCGTGCAGTTCACCACCATATTGAATCGGTCCCCAAGCGACGTCCTGTGCAGCGATTAAGATATTGGCAGCATCAATGACTTCATCGTAATTCGGTTTCATTGCGTCCACAATAGCTTGGATTTGCGTGGGGTAGATGCTCCACATACGTAAAAAACCAAACTCGTTACGTGCACGGGCCGCATCGCTCAATGTAGTTTCAACATTTTTAAGGTCAAGCGTTACGTTGTGTGCAGGAATTACCCCATTCGCTAACGCCGCAGCAACCACTTCAGTTTTGGCACGTGCGAGTAGGCGATGCTCAAATTGACCAGGGCTACGCATTGCGCTGGCGGGAATCACCCCATGGTGGGCGCTGACAAAGTCCATTAAACCGAAATCCAACACTTGTAACCAAGGGAGTTTGGCAATTTCATGTACTTGATTCAGTGCACCATGCGTTTCAATCAGAATATGCACAGGAATTTCGCGTTTAATGCCATTAAAAGTGGCAGTTTTTTGAATGTACGCGATCATCTCTTTGGCTTGGTCAATGTCGGTGCATTTGGGAATAGTGATATAACTGAGCACTTGCCCCGCACCTGCGACTAAAATATCGACGTCTAACTTCCAAGCAGGATGTGTGTAGTCATGGATACGCGCGCCAGCCATTTTATATTTGTTGGCATCTGAATTCAGTACCCGCACAATCATTTCTGCATGCTCGCGTTCTTGGCCGGATGCTGCGCCATCTTCGCAATCACATGTGATGTCAAATACTGCGCCTATACTATCTTGCAGCGATAGCGCTTTTAATATGAGCTTTTCGCTACCCGCAAAATGTTCGCAGGCAGGTATCGGTGGGAAAGGCTTTTCGCCGCCAAACAACGCGTCAGAGGGGTGAACTAGGGTTGCCATAATGCTTACCTTTAGCTTTTAGTGTTTCCGTGGCATATGCACGGTGTAGTCAAGGTCTAACACCACATTTTGGTGATAGCCGTTTTCAGATTTAATTTCAGTTAATTCCTGAGATGGCATATTTTTAATGCCCACCATGCGCAAGCGCAAAGCGCCAATGTCGGTACGTCTCGGCAAAGGCCACGCATCCAGCACTTCTGTAATGGTGTAAATAGTATCGCCCGCAAAACATGGGTTCACATGCGTGCCACTATTGATGGCGAGTATGCTTAAGGCATTTTCTAAACCTTCAAAACTCAATGCGCGGCAAGCGGAGATCACAATGCCGCCATAAACCAAACGCTGGCCAACCGGTGAGCTTTTCATGAGGTGCGCATCAAAATGCAAACGCGCATTGTTTTGGTACAGTCGCGTTGCTAGGCTGTGATCGCTCTCATTAATGGTCATGCCTGCCGAATGGTTGATGCGTTCGCCTGCTTGGTAGTCTTCCCATAAATATGCGCCACCTGTGGCATTGGTTTGGTAGTATTTAGCTGACATGTAGGGCGATAATTGCAAATGCTCGACGTCTACAAATGGCGGCAACTCTGGAATAACCATCACTGGTGCAGGCGCATTGCTATTATTTTTATGAATCATGACCCAGCGTACCCAGCTCATCACGGGTAAGTTGTGCTGATTGACTGTGGTAGAACGCACCCAAACCACGCCGCTTTTACCGTTGGAATTTTGTTTTAGCCCAATCACCTGGCTGCTAGTCGTGAGCGTATCACCTGCAAATACGGGCTGAATGAATCTCGCATCCGCATAGCCTAAGTTGGCGACTGCATTCACTGAAATATCGGGCACAGTTTTGCCGAACGCGATGTGAAAAGCGAGTAAATTATCAACAGGCGTCGTTTTGTAGCCGAGCGATTGTGCAAAGGGCTCGCTACAATGAAGTGGATTGCGCGTCCCGGTTAAAGCGATATAAAGTGCACAGTCGCCCGCCGTAATAGTGCGTGGGGTGGCGTGCAAAATTACTTCGTTCAGCACAAAGTCTTCAAAAAAACGTCCTGTTAAGATTTTTGGTGAAAGTGTCATTTATATAAAGTCTTCTTCAAGTTCTGTAATCATGTCGCTTAGTTGTAATAAACGTTGCGCCGCCTTTACATGGTGTTGCTCTACCAATTTATCATTCACCACCACAGTACCGCGCCCAGCTTCGTTTGCCTCTTTCAGTGCTTGTATAATCTCACGCGCATTGGCAACTTCTGCCGTTTTGGGTGTATAAGCATCATTACAATAAGCGATTTGCGCGGGATGCACTAAAGATTTTCCATCCAAGCCCATATCACGGCCCAATCGGCAAGCATATTCAAAAGAGTGCATGTTTTTAAAGTCACTGGTAATACCATCAATCACACAGCGGCCATAAGCGCGCGCGGCTAAAACAACAAGTGATAGTGAAGTTAATATGGCAGAACGTTCATGCGTTACCCGTGCGTGCAGTTGTGAAATCAAATCAGAAGTGGCCATGACGATGCAGGTAATCCGATCTGACGCACTGGCGATTTCTTTTGCGTTGAGTACCGCTATCGGACTTTCTATCATCACCATAATGGGCATGTGGCTACCGCCTGCTTCATCCAGTAGTTTGAGTGCAGTATGGACATGCTCAGCAGATTCAATGTTTGGAAACAAAATGGCATCTGCACCAATATTAGCAACCGCATTAATATCGTCATGCCCCCAGATGGAATCCAAGTTATTGACGCGCACAACCACCTCACGCGAACCATAACCACCTTGTTTAACGGCGGCAACTACATTCTCTCTAGATTGCAATTTAGCATCCACCAGAATGGGGTCGCCCAAATCCAAAATAACCGAATCGGCTGCTAGCGTGCGCGCACGATCCAAATAGTGCAAGTTGCAACCTGGCACATATAGCATGGAGCGACGAGGGCGTAAGCAATATTCCATGATTTTTAAGTGGATTGATTTAAGTTGAACTGATTATATCTAGCTAGGAATAAAAATGTCAACACATATCTTATGTCTTATATAAGATATAAAATACTAGACATATTAAATATGTCGTGCTATAAATAGCAAATCCTGAAATATCATATACCGTTCATTCAACCCTAATTAGAGATGGTAAGCAAAAATGGATAAGCAGATGAACTCACCAAGTTACCGCCCCTTGTATGATCAAATCAAAGTGCTGATCACGCAAAGCCTCATTGGCGGTGAATGGCGCCCAGGCGAGATGATTCCAAGTGAAGTCGAGCTAGCCTCGCGTTTTAAAGTCAGTCAGGGTACCGTTAGAAAAGCGATTGATAGCTTGGCGACGGAAAACATTTTGATTCGCCGGCAAGGCAAAGGCACGTTTGTGGCCACCCATAATGAAGATGTGATTAAGTTGCGCTTTTTACGTTTAACGGCGGTAAATGGCCAAAAAGAGTTGCTGCAAAATGAATTTATATCATGTGAAAAAACCAAAGCAGATGCGTACATTGCGCAAATTCTTGGAATAAAAGCAGGGGCTGCGACTATCGAGGTAAAAAGGCTGCTGACATTTTCAGGGAGGCCACTAATTTATGATCATCTGATCGTACCAGCAGCGCCATTTAAAGGTTTAAATAGTGCCAAAGTTGAAGAAAGTAATGGCTCTATGTATAGCATGTATGAATCACAATTTGGTGTTCGTATGATTCGTGCGGAAGAGCGTTTAAAAGCAGTTGCCGCAGATAAAGAAGTAGCCAAAGCGCTTGGGCTAAAAGAAAGCTACCCCCTATTGAGTATTGAGCGGGTTTCTTTCACATATGGGGATAAGCCAATGGAGTGGCGATTAGGGTTATGTCTGACTGATGATCATCACTATATGAGCGAGCTTGAATAATAAAAGAAAGGCAAGCAAATGGACAATCTTAAAAAGCGCGCACTCGATTATCATCAATTTCCTATTCCAGGAAAATTGAGTGTGGAGTCATCTAAACCCTGTTCCACGCAAGATGATTTGTCTTTAGCCTACACGCCAGGGGTTGCCGCACCCGTGCTTGAAATCAATGCTGACCCTGCAAATGCTTATAAATATACCAATAAAGGTAATCTGGTGGCTGTGATAACCGATGGCACTGCGGTGCTGGGGCTTGGAAATGTGGGTGCGCTTGCCAGTAAACCAGTCATGGAAGGCAAAGCGGTACTGTTCAAACGTTTTGCTGGTATTGATGTGTTTGATATTGAGATTAACGCCAAAACGCCAGACGATTTTATTGAAACTGTCGTGAATATCGCCCCCACTTTTGGCGGAATCAATCTGGAAGATATTGCAGCTCCACACTGTTTTTATATCGAAAACGAGCTGAAAAGACGCTTAGATATTCCAGTGTTTCATGATGATCAACACGGAACAGCAGTGATTGTAGCCGCGGCCTTACTCAATGCGTTGGAGTTGCAGGGTAAAACATTACCTACCGCTAAAATTGTGTTTTTAGGCGCAGGTGCGGCGGGCTGTTCATGTGCAAAACTATTAAAACTGATGGGGGCGACAAATATCACCATGACGGATAGAAGTGGCATTTTGAATACCGATAGGGCTGATTTACATGACAACAACCGTGAACTAGCGGTTACACCAAGTGCGGCCAAAGTGTTGTCTGACGTGATGCCAAATGCCGATGTGTTCATTGGCGTTTCCGCCAAAAATGCACTTGATGCCAACTTGATTAAAGGGATGGCGGCAAATCCGATTATTTTTGCTTTAGCTAACCCAGACCCTGAAGTGTTACCAAGTGTGGCCCATGCCATCCGCGATGATATTTTGATGGCAACAGGGCGTAGTGATTTTCCCAACCAAGTCAATAATGCCTTGTGTTTTCCATATTTGTTTCGTGGTGCGCTAGATGCGAAGGCTAAGCAAATCACTGAAAAAATGAAAATTGCAGCAGCAATGGCACTCAGTGAACTCGCGCGTGAGCCTGTGCCTGCCGATGTCTTACAAGCTTACAATTTAACTGAGCTGAAATTTGGGCGCGAATACATTATTCCAAAACCATTTGATAAGCGATTATTGGCAAGAGTGGCGGGAGCAGTGGCGAAAGCGGCGGTTGAATAACTATCCTACCAGGACTCCTATAAAGTCGATGGATGGGGCAAAAAGATGACTTTTCAAATTTAACATGCAAAAAAAACAATTAAAAATCAGGCCTAAAAACCTTAATATTCTCACCATTCGCTTACCAATCAATGCAGTGGTATCCATTTTGCATCGCGTTTCTGGTGTAGGTTTGTTTTTAGCTTTGCCGTTTATTTTACTAGCATTTCAATGGTCTACTAGGTCGTCACAAGCTTACTTAAGGCTTGTCAGTATTCTAAATATTTGGCCGATAAAGCTCATTTTAATCGGTTTGTCATGGGCTTTTTTTCATCATTTTTATGCAGGTATTCGGCATTTGTTACAAGATATTCATTGGATGACCAGTCTACAAAAAGCCCGTTTTTCTAGTCGAGTCGTGTTGTGGATGGTGGGGTTTTCAGTGGTACTTTTTGCAGTTGTGATTTGGTAATTATATGCTGATTCAATTGCTCACAAATAAATATCCTGGCATGCGCTTGTGGCTTTCACAGCGATTAACGGCCTTGGTAATGGCTATCTATCTTGTACTGCTTGTTTTGATGCTTATCTTATGGCGGCCAGCAGGTTTTGCTGGATGGCATGCGTTTGTATCACCGATGTGGTTTAGATTGGCTACCTGGTTATTTTTTATGTGCTTATTCATGCACGCCTGGTTAGGCGTTGCGGATGTGCTAAAAGATTATGTTTTTAACAAAACCTTACGTGCATATTTGCAAATGGCGGTCGATATTTTGCTGATGGTTTATTGGGTTTGGGTTTCAATTATTCTGTGGAATGTTTAAATAATGGCACTACACCAAAGTAAAGTTCAACAACATCAATTTGATGCAGTGATTGTTGGCGGTGGCGGCGCGGGCTTGCGCGCAGCCTTGCAATTGGCAGAGTCAGGCGTAAAGGTCGCTGTGCTGTCTAAAGTATTCCCCACACGTTCTCATACCGTGGCAGCGCAAGGCGGAATTGCTGCAGCATTGGGCAACGTGGCTGAAGATCAATGGCTGTGGCATATGTACGACACCATCAAAGGCTCGGACTATTTAGGTGACCAAGATGCCATTGAGTTTATGTGCAAAAACGCCGCTAAAGCCATTATTGAACTAGAGCACTTTGGTATGCCTTTTGACCGCTTGGAGAGTGGAAAAATTTTCCAACGTCCTTTTGGCGGCATGACTAGAAACTTTGGTGAAAAACCAATCTCACGCACTTGTGCAGTGGCTGATAGAACTGGGCATGCCATGTTGCATACGCTTTATCAGCGCAATATCCGTGCCAATACACAATTTTTTATCGAGTGGTTTGCGCTGGATTTAATTCGTGACAGCGAAGGTGATGTATTAGGGGTCATCGCGCTTGAAATTGAAACAGGCGCGATTCATCTACTGCAGGCCAAAACCACCTTGTTAGCGACAGGTGGTGCAGGTCGCATATTCCAAGCCAGCACGAACGCTTTTATCAATACGGGAGATGGCCTAGGCATGGCGGCACGGGCTGGTTTGCCATTGCAAGATATGGAATTTTGGCAATTTCATCCCACAGGCGTATTGCACGCTGGCGTACTGATTACCGAAGGTGTACGTGGTGAGGGTGGTTATTTGGTGAATTCAGAAGGTGAGCGTTTTATGGAACGCTATGCTCCTACTGCCAAAGATTTAGCCAGTCGCGACGTGATTTCACGCGCAACCGCCACAGAGATTAAACAAGGCCGTGGCGTAGGTAAAAACAAAGATGCCGTGTATTTGAAGTTGGATCATTTGGGTGAAGCGCTAATTAACAAGCGCTTGCCTGGCATACGTGAAATCGCAAAAACCTTTGCCAATGTGGATCCCATTCGCGACCCGATTCCTGTAGTGCCAACCGCGCATTACATGATGGGTGGCATTCCGACGAATTTAGATGGACAGGTGGTAGAACCCACTGACAGCGGTGAGAAAATTGTGAATGGTTTATATGCAGTGGGAGAATGTGCTTGCGTCTCTGTGCATGGCGCAAATCGTTTAGGCTCTAATTCTCTGCTGGATTTAGTCGTGTTTGGTAAAGCGGCGGGCGATAAGATGGTGAACGAGATTGCGCTTAACCATGCACATAAACCATTACCAGGCAATGCTGCAGAGATGACGTTGGCACGCATTGCGCGATTGGAAAATCAACAGCACGGCGAAAGCGTCACGGAAGTTGGCGCAGCTATGCGTAAAACCATGCAAGCCCATTGCGGCGTGTTTAGATTCCCTGATTTGTTAGATAGCGGTGTAGTAGCTATCAATGAAGTCGCTAGTCGCAGTCAACACCTTCAAATAAAAGACAAAAGCAACGTGTTTAACACTGCGCGCATCGAAGCGCTTGAGCTTGATAATTTGATGGAAATTGCCGTGGCGACCATGTATTCAGCACAGGCACGGACCGAAAGCAGAGGCGCGCATGCACGAGAAGACTATGCTGAGCGTGATGATGTTCATTGGCTGAAGCACTCTTTATTTTACAAAAAAGACCAGCAGCTGGTTTATAAGCCCGTGCGTTTAAAGCCGCTGACAGTGGATTCATTTGAGCCAAAGGCAAGGGTATATTGATATGAAATTTTCTATTTATCGTTATAACCCCGATACTGACAAAAAACCCTACATGCAGGATTACGATGTCGAACTGCATGAAGAAGACCATATGTTGTTGGATGCCTTGTTACGCATTAAAGAACAGGATGATACGCTGAGTTTACGTAAATCATGTCGCGAGGGTGTGTGTGGTTCAGACGCGATGAATATTAATGGCAAAAATGGTCTAGCGTGTATCACTAAACTTTCTGATTTAGAGCAGCCTGTTGTGTTGCGGCCCATGCCAGGATTGCCTGTGATACGTGATTTAGTCGTGGATATGACGCAGTTTTTTGAGCATTACAACTCAGTAAAGCCCTACTTAATTAACAATGATCCCCTGCCAGAAACCGAGCGTTTACAAAGCCCAGCAGACCGCGCCAAGCTGGATGGTATGTACGAGTGCATTTTATGCGGTGCTTGTACGACTTCTTGCCCCAGTTTTTGGTGGAATCCAGATAAGTTTGTTGGCCCCGCAGGCCTGATGCAAGCCAACCGTTTTATCATGGATTCACGCGATCAAGCGATAGAAGAACGTCTAGAAAACCTAGAGGACCCTTATCGTTTATACCGCTGCCATAATATTATGAATTGTGTGGAAGTCTGCCCGAAAAAGCTCAATCCCAATGCGGCGATTGCCAATATTAAAGATTTAAAGATTGAGCGGGCAAGAAAAACTAAACCAGTCAAAAAAATATTTGGGATAAAAGTGACTTAAAGATGTTCAATGCTGAACCCCTACTAGAAGCAGAACAAAAACGCCTCACCTGGAGGTGCAGGCGAGGCATGTTAGAACTCGACATTGTGCTGCAGCGCTTTGTACAAGAAGAATTTAACGTGCTAAATTTAAATGAATTACGTGTGTTTGATGCCATGCTGGAACTGCCAGATAACGATTTTTGGGATCTCATTAATGGCACAAAAGAATCACAAGAGGATGAGCAAATGGCCGCAATGATAACAAAAATAAAATCGGTACAATTTAATCAACAGGAGGCAGATTAACATGACAATGCATATTGGTGAACAAGCGCTGTCGCTAGATGCAAGTGCGCTGGGTGATTACTGGCCGGGCATTCAGCTATATTACCCGCCTGTCAAATATGCGCCCAGTTTGGGCATTTATGAAGACATGGCACAGGCCTCAGCACGCATGAAAAAACACGCGCATTTTACCAGTGCGCATACGCTCATTTTTGATTTGGAAGATGGCTGTCGGCAAAAAGAAATGAGCCGTGATTTATTGCGGCAAGAGTTACCGATGCTCAGAAAAATGAATCCGCGCGTGACGGTGGCGATTCGATGTAACTCCTTTCGTACCGATGAATACGAGCTGGACATGAAGCTCGTGTGCGAAATGGGTGAATACATTGACGTGGTGATGCTGGCCAAAGCGGGTGAGGCATATGGTGCGGCTGAAGTGCGCGATTTATCTAGTTTTTTACTTAGCGTCAATCCGAATATCACCATACAGCCGATTATTGAGCACCCAAAATCGCTCAAAATCGCACCGGAACTCATGCAGTACAACACGGTAAAACATGTGGTGTTTGGTATCCATGATTTTTCGAAAGCGATGGGCATTCACATTACGCCAGAAAACTGGATTGAAGAGTTACAGTTTTATATGAACCAACTGATGTTTGAAGCGCGTATTGCAGGTAAGGGCGTGATTGGCGGAGTGGAAACGCTGATTGGTGCAGGTGCGATGCCTGAAAAGTTTTTAGAGCCGCATGATGTGCGCCGTTGGCTAGATTTGCATGGCGATGATGAATCCCGCGTCGTGTATAAACACGCCTGCCAAGAGGCTGCCATGGGGCTTACAGGCAAGCAAGTGATTCATCCCGGACATATCCATTTATGTAAAACTGCATACACACCATCGCCAACAGACGTGACGCAAAAAGTAGCGATTTTAAAAGCGGCCATTGATGCGGATGCCTTGTTAGGCGGTGCGATTAAGTTCGAAGGCGAAATGTTAGACCCGCCGATGTTTGGTAAAGCACTGCAAACCTTGTTACGTGCCCATGCACTAAGAGCATTGAAAACGAGTGATATGGAGTTTGCGGTGCATGTGTTGCAATTATTGCCGGCGCAAGTGGTGCGCCAAAATTGGCCTTATGGAGTGCTTTTATAATGTTCACAAAATTTCCAGAATGGGAATGGGATATTCCCAAACACTTCAATATTGGGGTGGCTTGTAGCGATCAGCATTTAGGCACGCCGCAGGCGGACAACATCGCGATGATTGTGGAAGACGACATACTTGGGTCTTCACAAATTACGTTTACTGAACTAGCCCGTAAAACCGACCAATTTGCGCAGCTATTACGTAATTTAAAAGTAAAAGTAGGTGACCGCGTGTTGATTCGTTTGCCCAATAGCTTAGATTACCCGATTGCATTTTTGGGTGCGATGAAAATGGGCGCGATTGCCGTGCCGACTTCAACGCTGCTTACTGCAGAGGAGGTGGTTTATTTGGCAAAAGATTCTGGCGCAACCGTGTTAGTGAGCGATGCAAAGGCTTGGGCGGCAATGGAAACGCAATTAGTCGATAGTTTGCGTGATATGCCTAATTTAGCGCACATATTGCTTTCGCAAACGACTGAAACGCAGCCGCATGGGTTCCTAAATGTGCTGAGTTTAAAGAATAGTTTAAGCGTAACCAATAGGTGCGAT
This sequence comes from Methylotenera sp., assembly GCA_049643685.1. Classification (GTDB taxonomy): domain Bacteria; phylum Pseudomonadota; class Gammaproteobacteria; order Burkholderiales; family Methylophilaceae; genus Methylotenera. The sequence continues at coordinate 17,763 of JBARQL010000055.1, read as the reverse complement.
GCCACATACAAAACTAAAGCCGATGACCCCGCCTATTTGGTGTATACCTCAGGGACGACCGGTTACCCAAAAGGGGTGTTGCATGCCCATCGCGCTTTACTTGGCCGTCAGCCAGCTGCGCAATATTGGTTTAATTATTCGGCAGATTCCAATGATCGCATCATGCATTCAGGCAAGTTTAATTGGACCTATGTGTTGGGTTCTGGCCTCATGGATCCGCTGTATTTGGGCAAAACCGTAATTGTGCATGAAGGTAAAAATGACGCGCAGACTTGGTTAAATCTGATTCAAAAGCATCAAGCCACCATATTTATTGGCGTGCCGACAATTTATCGCCAAATTTTGCAAAAAACCATTGCAACGCAAGCCGAAATACCCAGTTTGCGTCATTATATGAGCGCGGGCGAACATTTGTCAGATGAAGTGTTAAGTCAATGGCGCGAACGTTTTGGTGTGGATATTTATGAAGCGGTAGGGATGAGTGAGTTTTCATACTATTTAAGTCAAAGTCAATTCAGGCCAATACGTCCAGGTTCTGCAGGTTTTCCGCAGCCTGGCCATCCCATTAAATTATTAAACCCAGATACTTTAGAAGAAGTTGCCATGGGCGAAGAGGGCATGATTTCTGTGCCTTTAGACGACCCAGGTGTGTTTTTACGTTACTGGAATTTAGATGAAGAAACGGCAAAATATAAACACGACGGCTATTTTTTCACAGGCGATTATGCCAAATACGATTCCGATGGCTATATTTGGTTTTTAGGCCGCAAAGATGACATTATCAAAAGTTTTGGTTACCGTGTTTCACCTTACGAAATCGAGCGCGTTTACAAAGGGCATGCCGATGTGGCAGACTGCGCCGCCGTGGGTGAGGAAATCGAGAAAGATAAATTGTTGGTGGTGATCTATGTGATTCTGAAACCCGATGCGAAAACCAGCCCAGACGATTTATTGAATTTTGGTAAGCAGCATTTAGCGGCCTATAAAACCCCTAAAACCGTTTACTTGGCGCAGGACTTTCCGCGCACTAAAAATGGTAAAATTTTACGTAAAGAGATAAGCCCAAAAATTGCGATGGCGAAGAGCTCGAGGTAAAGCAAACAGGACGTAAGAAAAAGTAATTTTAGGGCTAATTCTTGACTATCTTTCTTAGCATCAGGCTGAGAGCCTTGTAAATAAAGGCTTGCAGGCCAGAGATTTACGCTCGGGAGTTTTCTAGCATTTAATCTAACTGAAATGGTGAACCAAAATAACCGATGAAAAATGTACGCACTTAAGTTAATTGGGATGCGGTTTTTCTAAGAAAACATATGACAATTATTAAACAAAACGACTTCATTCAAAGCATCACCGATGCGTTGCAATATATTTCCTATTATCATCCTGCAGATTATATTCAGGCGCTAGGACGCGCTTATGAAGCAGAGCAATCGCCTGCCGCAAAGGATGCGATCGCACAAATTTTGACCAACTCGCGGATGTGTGCCGAAGGTAAACGGCCGATTTGTCAGGATACTGGCATTGTTGTTGTTTTCGTTAAAGTGGGGATGAACGTGCACTTTGAGGGACAAGACGGAATTGAAGAGCTAACATTGGAAGAAATGGTAAATGCAGGTGTGCACCGTGCTTATTTGTTGCCAGATAATAAGCTGCGCGCTTCTATCGTCAGCGACCCTGCAGGTAAGCGCCAAAACACCAAAGACAATACGCCAGCCATCACCCATGTAGAGCTGGTGCTTGGAGATACAGTGGAAGTGAGCGTCGCGGCCAAAGGTGGCGGCTCTGAAAACAAAGCCAAGTTTGTGATGCTTAACCCTAATGACAGTATAGTAGATTGGATTTTGGAAGTGGTGCCCCAAATGGGTGCAGGTTGGTGTCCGCCAGGCATGTTGGGTATTGGTATTGGTGGTACGGCGGAAAAAGCCATGATTTTGGCGAAAGAATCGCTCATGCAACCGATTAACATGCAAGACCTTAAAGCCAAAGGTGCCGCGAACCGCATAGAAGAATTGCGTTTAGAAATTTACGAGAAAGTGAATAATTTAGGCATAGGCGCGCAAGGGTTGGGTGGATTGGCAACCGTGCTGGATGTGAAGATTTTGGACTACCCTACGCATGCCGCGAGTTTGCCTGTTGCGATTATTCCCAACTGCGCTGCGACTCGTCATGTTCACTTTACTTTGGATGGCAGCGGTATCGCCGAATTGACACCACCTGTTCTATCGGCGTATCCAGATATACATTGGCAGCCGAGCCCAACCTCAAAACGGGTGAATTTAGACACGATTACGAAGGCCGAAACCGCAACTTGGCAGGCAGGTGAAACACTATTATTGAGCGGAAAATTGCTGACAGGCCGTGATGCCGCGCATAAACGTATGGCAGAGATATTAGCCAAAAATGAGGATTTGCCAGTCAGTTTGCAAAATCGCTTTATTTATTACGTAGGCCCTGTGGATGCGGTGCGTGATGAAGCGGTTGGTCCAGCCGGCCCAACAACAGCGACTCGAATGGATGGATACACAGAATTGATGTTATCGCAAACAGGGTTAATCGGCATGGTGGGCAAGGCGGAGCGCGGAGATGAAGCTATCGCAAGCATCAAAAAACATCAAGCGGTGTATTTGACAGCTGTAGGTGGTGCCGCGTATTTAGTGAGTAAAGCCATAAAAAAATCGCACGTGTTAGCCTTTGAAGACTTAGGCATGGAAGCGATTTACGAATTTGATATTGTGGATATGCCCGTAACAGTTGCGGTCACCGCACGTGGTGAATCGGTACATAAAACTGGCCCTGCGATTTGGAAAGAAAAGATTGCAAATCATCAGGTCATTGAAATTAGGCCCATTTCTTAATGCAACCTATTTTTGAGCCGATTGTATTTTCATCACGTGTGCTTTAGGTCACAGTATGAAAAGCACCTTTTGCGATAAGATGAGTCATATGTCTGAGGAGCATGATGATGAACGCACATGAAATATTAAAACGATTATTGCAGGCTGTTGCAGTGGCGCTATTGTTGTTAGCAACTGCCGCCGCCAGTGCGGCTGAAAGTGTCAGCGTAGTGGACTATCTGACTGATAAGGACGGTAAATACACTGGCCCAACGGTTGAAGAAAATATTGTAATCATGGATACCGATAAAAATGGTTTTGCCGATGTGTTTGAAGTGCGTGCATTCTTGGAATTAAAACACGGCAAAGGTTATGAGAAAGCGTTGTTAGATCGGTGGGAATTGACTTCAAAAGGTACAAGTTGCACCACTCCATTCGCAAAAGAGTTGTATTCAGATAAAAGCAACTAGCTCAAATTGAATAAAAAATTTTTCAAATGTGAAATTTATGATGATTTAGGCTGGTTTATAATAGAACACTATTTTTAAATGAACTCCAGTTTAAATTAACCCCAGTAATGATTAAAGAGCCACTATGTTAAAAGCTTATCTAGCCCATGTTGCAGAGCGCAACGCTGTTCAACTTCCACCGTTGCCGTTATCTGCAGAACAAGTCGCCTCTGTCGTTGAATTACTTAAAAGTCCACCAAAAGGCGACGAAGACTTATTGCTTAATTTGCTGGAAAATCAAACGCCAGCTGGCGTAGATCAAGCCGCTTATGTGAAAGCGGCATTTTTGGCAGACATTGCCAAAGGCGTAGCGAAATCACCTTTAGTTTCACCAGAGAAAGCGGTGCAACTACTTGGCACCATGTTGGGTGGCTACAACGTACAAGCCTTGGTTGAGCTGCTAAGTACATCAATGGCAGCACACGCAGTGAAGGCCTTAAGCACCACGATTTTAATGTTTGATGCGTTTCATGATGTAGATGTGTTGATGAAAGCAGGCAATGAGCATGCTAAAAAGCTGATTGAATCATGGGCAAATGCAGAATGGTTTACCAATGCGCCGGTGTTGGCCAAAGAAATCAAAATGGTGGTATTCAAGGTGGATGGTGAAACCAATACCGACGATTTAAGCCCTGCACAAGAGGCTTGGAGCCGCCCGGATATCCCTTTGCACGCCAAAGCCATGCTCATCAACAAAATGCCTGAAGGCTTAAAACTGATTGATACCTTAAAGCAAAAAGGCTTGCCGTTGGCTTATGTGGGCGACGTCGTGGGTACAGGTTCCTCACGCAAATCTGCTATCAATTCAGTGCAATGGTTCATGGGTAATGACATTCCTAACATTCCAAATAAGCGCACTGGTGGCGTGATTTTAGGGAGCAAAATCGCACCTATTTTCTTTAATACCGCAGAAGATTCTGGCGCATTGCCGATTCAATGTGATGTGTCAAAAATGAAAACAGGGGATGTGATTTCGATTCACCCTTATGCAGGAAAAATACTGAACGAGGCGGGTGAAACGATCTCAACGTTCACGTTGAACCCAGTCACCATGGCTGATGAGGTGCGGGCGGGTGGCCGCATACCATTGATTATTGGCCGTGGATTAACCGTGAATGCGCGTAAGGCTTTGGGTCTAAAAGAAACGGATATCTTTATTAAAGCCACTCCAGAAATTGCTTCTAAGAAAGGCTTCACGCTTGCGCAAAAAATGGTCGGCCGCGCATGTGGTTTGCCGGAAGGTTCAGGCGTGCGCCCTGGCACTTATTGTGAGCCAAAAGCAACCACGGTTGGCTCGCAGGATACCACAGGCGGTATGACGCGTGATGAGCTAAAAGAGCTCGCTTGTTTAGGGTTTAGCAGCGATTTGGTGATGCAGAGTTTCTGCCACACGGCCGCTTACCCAAAACCTGTGGATATTAAATTACAGCACGAGTTACCTGAGTTTATGTCTAGTCGTGGAGGTGTTTCATTGCGACCAGGGGACGGCGTGATTCACTCATGGCTCAACCGTATGATTTTGCCAGATACCGTGGGTACAGGAGGTGACTCCCATACTCGCTTCCCGATTGGAATCTCATTTCCTGCAGGTTCAGGTTTAGTAGCCTTTGCTGCCGCGACAGGCGCGATGCCGCTCGATATGCCAGAGTCAGTATTGGTGAGGTTTAAAGGCACGATGCAGCCTGGTATCACCTTACGTGACTTAGTGAATGCGATTCCCTATGCTGCCATTCAAGAAGGCAATTTAACGGTTGGTAAACAAGGTAAAAAGAACGTGTTTAATGGCCGCATTTTAGAGATTGAAGGCCTGCCTGATTTAAAAGTAGAACAAGCATTTGAGTTTGCAGACGCCTCTGCCGAGCGCTCTGCCAATGGCTGTACTGTATTATTGAACAAAGAGCCTGTGATTGAATTCTTAAATTCAAACATCGTACTGATGCAAAACATGATTGAAAATGACTATGAAGATGCACGTACTTTGCAACGCCGCATTGAGAACATGCAAGCTTGGTTAGCTAAACCTGAGTTACTACAACCCGATGCCGATGCAGAATACGCGCACGTGATTGAAATTGATCTGAACGAAATCAAAGAGCCGCTCGTAGCTTGCCCGAATGACCCTGATGACATCAAGCCATTGTCAGCGGTGGTAGGCGACAAGATTGACGAGGTGTTTATCGGCAGCTGCATGACGAATATCGGCCATTACCGCGCCGCAGCGAAGGTGTTGGAAGGCTCAGGCAACATTCCTACGCGCCTATGGATTGCGCCACCAACTCGCATGGATGAAGCTCAATTGCGTGATGAAGGCGTTTATTCAGTATTTGGTGTGGCCGGAGCGCGAACTGAAATTCCAGGTTGCTCGCTTTGCATGGGCAATCAGGCGCGCGTAGCAGATAAAGCGACGGTGTTCTCTACCAGTACGCGGAATTTTGATAACCGTATGGGCAAAGATGCCCGCGTGTACTTAGGCTCAGCAGAATTGGCGGCGGTGTGCGCCAAACTTGGCCGCATGCCTACGCATGCGGAATATTTAGAGACCGTAGGAAATAAACTCGCCAATACTGCAGAAATTTACAAATATTTAAACTTTGATCAAATGACAGAATACAAAGCCGCGCTAGAAACCTTGCGTGATGGCAAATTAAAAAAGATAATTCCAATCACTGAAGCGGTTTAATCAAGCCCATTTCTTTCATTGTGTCTACATTGCCCTGCAAGCCTTGCTGTGCTTGCCTTGCAGGGCAGTGCGATTGGCAATGAATGCACGCGCACATGAGAGAATGCCGGAAATTTGGGTGCTTATTTAATTGTAAAAAGTCTGATTTGTTTGTAAAAACACTGGCGCTAGCGTATATTTTGCTTACTAAAATTACTTTGTGCTAGTGAGATGACCTTACCACACCCACCCGAAATCCCCGAAATTTTCACTCAGGAAGACATCACGCCACCTGCAAAACGCGGTGCATGGAAGTGGATGTTGCCGCTCAGCATTGCGCTAGCCATTACTGTTTTTGCTGCGTGGCATTTTGGCTGGCACGCCAAAGCCGTTACCAGCGGTGCGGTGCTTTTTGCGGCCATTGCGCATGTATTTGCTTGGCTGTTAGGCTTGGTGATGATGGTGCCGATTGTTGGGCCGCTGATTGTCAAAGTGCTTTCCATCGGGGCGATTTGGCTGCTGAATGCGGTGGGGTATTTGGTATCATACGTGGCGATTAAGCGCGGTTATTCTAAAGATGTGCTGACTTATCGCGCTGTAACCGTTGCGCTGATTACCGGTATTGTGATTGGGTTTGTGGCTGCCAACTTAGTTAACGCTTAGTAACCATTTCGCTTTGATTCAATCGTTACCAAACTCCCATTCAGTTAAAACACGTTTAGTTGAAAAACTAACGCATCACATCAGAAAACTGGCCGATTTCTTTCCTGCTTTGTTCTTTTTTGGTGGATTTGCATGGGATGCACTCACTATTGGCCGCTACGTGGCGACATCGGATTTATTCATTTTTGCGGCATATTTACTATTAGCGGGTTTGATTCTTTTCATGATTAGCCGACCAAGTTACCTCTTGGCAGATACGGTTAAATCAATTGAAAAGTTACCCGCGTATTTTCCTGCATGGCTTAAAAGTATAGTGGCGCAAGTTTATAAGCGTTTGCATTACCCTAATTTACCGTATTTTTTATTGCAATTTATATTCGGCAACCTATTAAGCGCCTTGTTTATTTTGTATTTCAAAAGCTCAAGTCATTGGCTGGCTTGGGTGATGTCACTAATGTTAGCCGTGCTATTAGTGGCGAATGAATACTTAGAAGACGAATACAAACGGTTTACCCTAAGCTGGTCGCTGTTTGGGTTTTGTTCGATGTTGCTGTTTAATTTTGCACTGCCATTTCTAATCGGCAGCATACACGCGGTATGGTTTTACCTCAGCACGTTATTGGGGGCAGGATTTGCCTATTGGCTATATGCAAAAACACCGAATCACTTCGGTAGCATCAAGCCTGTTGGCGTGATTGCTGCCTTGCTCATTATGGCTTATATGGCGGATATGATTCCGCCTGTGCCGTTGGTGAAGCGTGATATCGCCATGGCGTTTGAGTTGAATAAAGTGAATGGCCAATATCAGCTCAGCCAGCAGGCGGCCAGCTGGTGGGTGTTTTGGCGTAAAACAACAAATGATCTGGAAATCGTGCCAGGTCAGCGCGTGTATTGTTTTTCTTCGGTATTTGCACCACGCGGCTTAAAAACACGTCTGTATCATCGCTGGCAGCATTATGATAAAAAATCGGGTTGGCAAACCCTTTCGCGTGTCGGTTTTAGCTTAAGCGGCGGGCGTGATGGCGGCTTTCGCGGCTATACCTTCAAGCAAAATCTTCCTACTGGCGATTGGCGTGTGAGTGTGGAAACGGAAAATGAAAAGACCGTTGCGGTGCATGAATTTACTGTTTCTGCGGTGCAGATGCCCGTGCCGCAGGTGCTACAACTTTATTAGTGCTTGAATTAGTGTTTATCTTCAATGCGCATTAACTTATCTATATAAGCAATGGCTATGGCTGAGAACACAAAGGTCATATGAATAACGGTTTGCGCAACAAGTACCTTATCACTCAGGTTTTGTGCGTCAATAAACGTTTTTAGCAGGTGAATCGATGAAATGCCGATAATGGCTGTGGCGAGTTTCACCTTAAGCAAGTTGGCGTTTACATGAGATAGCCAATCAGGTTCATCAGGGTGACCTTCTAAATTCAAACGCGAAACAAAAGTTTCATAGCCGCCAACAATCACCATAATCAGCAGGTTAGAAATCATCACCACGTCGATTAAACCCAATACAATCAACATCACTTGCGCTTCGCCGATTTTGGTCGCCGTAGCCACTAAATGCACTAATTCAAGGGCAAAAAAGTACACATAAACCGCTTGTGCTACAATTAACCCCAAATAAAGCGGTAATTGTAGCCAGCGACTGCCAAACAAAATGTTAGTCATAATGCTGCTTTGTTTATATGCGGTAGCGGTCGGTTTGGTTTTTTCTTGCATAGGCTTAAAGTCTTTTTTGGTTTAAATGTGAGTTTAAATTTAGGTTATAACTGGCGATTATTGTAGCAGTTTAAAGTTGTATTTCAGCATACCGTTTGGCTTTTTAATGCAAAGCGCCTATTTTAAAAATGTAGCTTGTTCATGCAACTATACACTTGCTAATTCATTTTTTTGAAAATCAATGCAGCGCCTGTGCCACCAAAAGCGAATGAGTTGGACATGGCATATTCAAGCCGATCTACCGTTCTTGAAATATTTGGTACATAATCCAAATCACAAGTTGGATCTGGTTTTTTAAGATTAATCGTCGGCGGCAATTGGTTGTGATAAACGGCAAGGGTAGTAATAATCGCTTCCAGCGCGCCTGCAGCGCCCATTAAATGCCCGTGCATCGACTTTGTAGAACTCACTGCAAGCTGGTTTGCATGTGCCCCAAACACTTGCTTAATGGCATTGGTTTCAGTTTCATCGTTAAACTTGGTCCCTGTGCCGTGGGCGTTGATATACTGAATATCGGACGTATTCAAGCCGGAATTTTTCATGGCTGCGGCCATGGTCGCGGCTTGCCCTTCAACCGAGGGAATCGCAATATGCTTAAAGTCATTGGCCGCACCGTAGCCGACAATTTCAGCGTAAATAGTCGCACCACGCGCTTTGGCATGCTCATACTCTTCTAACACTAACGTTGCAGCGCCTTCGCCAATCACGAGGCCTGAGCGATCTGCCGAAAATGGCTTACAAGAGGCGCTCATGTCTTCCGCATCTTCTTCAGCAAGGGTTCGAATCGCTTCCCAGGATTTTATGCTTGCATAGGCTAAAATCGCGTCTGTGCCGCCAGCTAAGGCCGCATCAATATCACCTAACCGGATGTCTTTGTAGGCTTGACCAATCGCCACGGCCGATGACGAACAAGCGGTAGAAAAGGTCAGATTTGGCCCAGCAACCTCAAAATGCGTGGCAATGGCAGAAGCGGCGCTGTTATACATACACATGAGTACCGTGTAAGGTTTGAGGCGATTTTCATCTTTAAGATAAAGCGTTTGATAGCCATCTTCAACCGACAAAATGCCGCCCATGCCAGTGCCAACGTAAACACCAGTACGTTTTTTTAGGTCGTCATTCAATGCTAAATTAGCATGCTTTACCGCTTCAATACTCGCGTGCAGCGCCATTTGGCCATTGCGGTCCAAAATGGCATAATCACTTTTTTGGCTGAAATAATCGGCTGGATCAAAGCTAGCTTGTGCGGACACTTTACATTTGAGTTTATCCGCAAATGCACCTTCAAAAGGCTTAATGCCAGATTTACCTGCAAATACGTTTTCAGTGAACGCTTCAATGGTATTGCCAAGCGGTGATACCAACCCGAAGCCAGTAATGACGACACGGCGCAGGTTTGGCATTTCTAAGCGGCTTTGCTTTTTTGCTGAATTAACTCATAAGTCACATTAATCACGTCTTGCAAGGTTTTAATATGCTCATAATTTTTGGGGAATGGAACATTGTATTGATGCTCAATACTAAAAATCACCTCCAAAAAGCCAAAAGAATCGATGTCTAAATTTTTCAAATCATCATCTAATTTTATTGCGCTTACATCAATTTTTTTCTCTTCCGCTAACACGTTGAGTAAGAATTCTGTCACGTCCTCACGCGTCGTTGTTTGTACTATCATGCAAAAGTCCTTAAATTAACCCGAACAGGCTATGTTGTTTTTAATGTGCGCCGTTATAATGCCATAAACACCACAAAAAAACATAAGGTTTGTGTATGAAAATTGAAGATTGCGGACTAAGTAACAATTTCAAGCAGTTGTCAGTCCGCTACGACCCAAGTCACGAAGTACTTTGGACATTCTTCAATCAAAAAAACATGATTCCATGCGCTAATCGTGAAATCGTCAGCGAAGTCATTCAACACCAAGAGGAAATCGCAAAAACGAGAGGGGTGTTGTACGTCAATGACAATGTTTACAACATCAAATATGCGGTCGCGGCCTCTCTTACCCCTAACGTATTTAATTTGGGTGGGCACTTAGCGTTAATTAGCGGTCTGGCAAAAAACAAGAACAAAGAAGCGCTGCTTAGTTACGCCACTAAAGCGATTGATATTTTGAATAATCGCTTAACTCGTTTTCATGATTGCCCAATCATCAACATTAGCTTAATACAAGGCCTTGCCTTAGGTGGGGGCTTAGAAGGTGCACTCGCGAGTGATGTCATTATTGCGGAGCGTAAAAGCTTGTTTAGTTTCCCTGAGATTTTGTTCAATATGTTCCCAGGCATGGGCGCTTTTAGCTTGGTTATGAGAAAAGCCGGCGTCAAAATTGCTGATGAAATGATCCTCAGTGGTAGGCAATACACCGCAGAGCAAGCCCACGCAATGGGGATTGTTGATGTGTTGGTTGACGATGGCGAAGGTGAACAAGCTGTTTATAAGTGGATAGAAAAAAACATGCGCACATCCAACGGCTATTTAGCGGCCCAAAAAGCCAAAAACCGTGTGCATCCAATCACGCATGATGAATTAATGGATATTACCCGACTATGGGTGGATGTCGCACTAAAACTTACCGAACGAGAGTTCAGTATTATGGAGCGCTTTATCTACATGCAGGAGAAACAATATTTGCCAGCCAACACACATAATCAAGTGAATGGTGCGGCAGATAATATTGTTTCGATTAAGCGTGCTGCAACTTAAAGCCACCAACCTGTTCATTGTAATTTCAAATTTCACTGCCGCCATACCAGCCTGCGCTGGTATGGCGGACTTGAGTGATTTTACCTTACCTGAAACCTAAAGCGCTTTTGATAGGTTATGATTAGCCGTGCGTTGTACCAAATAATGCATTAATGCAATTTTCGTTTTTTCATAACTATCTACCGCATTTGATAACAATACTTCGAGATTCTCATTATCGGCGGGCTTAATCAAATTAATGGCTCGGCTCATTTTAGCTAATTCATCTGCACCGATATTCGCCGCGCTACCCGCAATGGCATGACCACAATCATTAATGTTGGCGTAATCTCGTTTTAGCGTATGCGTAATTAACTGCGCAAAATTCTGTTCGGTATCTGAAATAAAACCCTGAATTAAATTTTGTAAGAAATTAGGGCTCTTGCCTAACGTGGCTAAAGCTTCCAGTCTGGCAATATCTAAAAATTTATCATCCTGAGCCTGTTCGGTTGCTGGCGCTTCAGGCGTTACAACTTCTGGCGCTTTGGGTTTAGTTTGCATCACATCGTATTGAATCACTTCAGCTTTGTCGCGGTTAGCGCTTGATACGGCTTTTTCAATGGCTTCAGCCAGTGGTTCATTCAGCATTGGTTTGGTGAGAAAAGCCGCCACGCCCAAGCCTTCAAACAGTGCTCGGGTATCTTCTGTCGCATCGGCACTTAAAATAATGGCGGGTACTTGTGGTTGGCCTACATTAATCGCCTGATACACTTTCAGCGCTTCCAAACCGCCCATCACCGGCATATTGCAATCTAAAATCATTAAGTCATAGCTTTCGTCGCGTAGCTTATCTAACGCCAATTCACCATTTTTAACAATGTCAAACGTGTGATTTTGCATCTCCAGCATTTGTGAGAGGATCAAAATATTCGTGTCATTATCTTCCGCCACCAAAATACGATAAGCATTTTTCTTAGGCGTATTCACCATTTTTTTGAATGGAATAATTTCAGATGTAACATTTTCAGTTTGCGTGTTATGGCTACTGAGTTTTTCAAATGGAATTTCAAACCAGAAAGTAGAGCCTTGCCCTAACGTGCTCTCAACCCCGATTTGACCATGCATCAATTCCACCAGATTTTTTGAAATGGTCGTGCCTAAACCAGAGCCGCCGATTTTGTGTTTAGATTCTTTGGCTTGCACAAAGCTCTCAAATATACTGGCTAATGAATCGCTGGCAATGCCAGTGCCTGTGTCTTTCACTTCGAATCGGATATTGGCTTGTGAATTCCCTTGCGCTAACGCACTCACTACAATCTTAACTGAACCTTTTTCGGTGAATTTAACCGCATTCCCTACCAGATTAATCAACACTTGTTTTGTGTGTAGCAAATTGCCATGCACTCTGAGTGGCGTTTCTTTGCTGATTTCATAAGCAATGGAAACACCTTTTTGTGAAGCTTGAGATTCAAATAAATTGACCGTAGAAGTCATTAAATTTTGCAAATAAAAATCTTCGGTGACATTAATGACTTTGCCACTTTCAATTTTTGATAAATCCAACACATTATTGACCAAGTCGAGCAACATGTTAGAAGATGATTTCATCACATTGAAAAGCATCGCGTGATCTTTATTGAGATTAGCCGACCCCAATAAGTCGCAAGCACCGACAATACCATTCAGCGGCGTGCGTATTTCATGGCTGATATGCGATAAGAATTCACTTTTTGCTTTGTTGGCAGCTTCTGCTTTTCTTGTGGCTTCTTTTAACCTGTTTAGTAGAGACAATGCGTATAGAGGTATGGCCATCAATGTAAATAATAAGCCGTAAAATCCCACCATATGCGCTTGCCAGTAGGGGCTAAATAAGCTGGCCGTCACAAAGCCAATTAAACTGCTGACAAGGGAAGTAATTAACATGGCTCTACCATATCTAAAGCCGTAACCAATTATTAACCATAGAAAAACACCCACGAAAATACCGCCGATATCATTTGTTAGGTAAAGTGCAATAGAGGTACCCGCGACGTCTATGAGCATCGATAAAACTTGTCGTTTTGTGTTTGGTGCTGGGTGTTTTCTAATATGCATTAGAAGTGCGGTAGCTAAAAAAGCAAACCACGCTATTAACATAATAGTTGCGGGCAAAGCTCCTTTAGGTGAGAAAGATATAAGCGTTGTTATTGAAATCACCGCTAACAACCTAAACATTGCCTGTTGAAACTCATTCCCAAATTGACTAAACCCTAGAGTGCTAAATAATTTGGTCAACTTAGATTTCACATTGTGACCAATATTTTGTATTTTTACAGGTAGATGTATGATGTAGTTCACAGTATCAATTCTCAAAATTAATTTACTTTATTACATTTAAGCAAATATTATGCCGCTAATGTAAATATTAAAAATCCATTTATTTACAATGGGTTAAATGATTGCACATAGTTCATCAATATTGAAGTTGATAGATTTTCATCATGAGTGACAAAAATTGACACTCTGAAAACTACTAGAATCCTAAGATTTCTACCACAGGCATAAGTACTGCTAATCATGCTGCGCATGGAAGCATTACTAATCGTTTCACTCGAAATGACAAGCATATGTCATTCCGAACGAATGTGAGGAATCTTGGACATTGGTTGTATAGTCAAATCAAAGATTTCTCGCTGTGCTCGAAATGACATGATAGGGTGATAATAAAATTAAAATAAATGACTAGTTGAAGAGAATGATAAATTGATTTAAGCTGCTTTCACATAAAGTTAAAGTTTGAAAGGATTTGGTTTTTCGACTTTAACTTTAATTTAATAATAGAATATATTTTGCAGGGGTAATGTATGGCTACACAAGAGGATATTGAGGCGCACTATGATGAGGGTAATGATTTTTATGCCCTATTTTTAGATAAAAAATACCGTGTTTACACGAGTGCAGTATGGGCGACCGCTACCAACTTAGAGCAAGCACAAGTAGATAAACTTGAAAGAATGAGTCGTTATGCAAATATTCAGGCTGGCGACAAAGTAATGGATGTTGGTTGTGGTTTTGGCGGTTTGATGACTTATGTTACCGAAGAATTTAAGAACACGCAGGCGCATGGTGTAACCTTAAGTTCGAATCAAGCTGAATACATTAACAGTGTAAGTAAGCCTAATGTTTCAGTAGACCTTTGTTCTTGGGAAGACTATCCAGTACCAGAATCTAAGTATGACGCAATTGTTTCGGTTTGCGCACTTGAACACTTTGTGACGTTTGAAGAAAATGTAGCGGGAAAGCAACGTGATATTTACAAGAAATTCTTTGATTGGTGTTTAGCAATTTCAACCCCTGATGCACAAATTGGTATGCAGTCTATTGTCATTACAAGACCACCGAATAATTTACTGGAATTGAGAGACTCTAAATTTTTGCAAGAAAAAGTTTTCCCAGGGTCAGCATTGTCTTGTATCAGTGATATTCAAGCGGCAATCGTAGATAAATATGAAATTAATGAAGCTACAAGAATTGGTTTGGATTATGTAAAAACTTTGGCTGAGTGGAAAAGGAGACTGGAATCCAATAAAGAGGTCGCTGTGGAGCGTTTCGGGCAAGCACTTTATGACCACTATATTGCTTATTTTGATTCTGCAAGTCGTTGCTTTGAAACTGGTTATTGGGATGTATTTCAAGCGTCTCTCAGAAGAGCAAAATCGCCAAATATTTTACCAAAATAACATTTGAATTAGCCTGTCTTTGTTAGCACTGCCCTGCGAGCCTTTATTTATAAGGCTCGCAGGGCAGTGTTTTTTGCTCGGGAGTTTTGAGTGGTATTTTTAATTGGTTTTTTTGTCCAGTTTTCACCAAACATCATTTGTCATTCCGAATGTATATGAGGAATCTTGTTAGTGTTGGTTAATTACACTAACTCAAACCAGGATTTCTACCGCAGGCATAAGTACTGCTAACCATGCCGCGCATGGAAGCATTACTAATCGCTTTGCTCGAAATGACAGGTAACGCTGTTTGTAATAACAGCTAGTTAAAATGGCAGGTTTTCGTGGGATTACCCTGCCACTGCTTTTAGTCCTAATGGCACTTGTTCAATGGGGTCGTTGAATTGTTTTTGAATGAAAGTCACTTTACCAAATTTTGATTTAAATGCTGTAACGCATTGTGGGTCAAAATGCTGGCCACTTTGTTCAGTGATATAGGCTAACGCCGCTTCATTTGTCCAGGCTTTTTTGTAGGGGCGTTCTGAGGTTAAGGCATCAAATACGTCTGCTACGGCCACAATGCGGGCTTCTAACGGGATTTCATGGCCTTTTAAGCCATTGGGGTAGCCTGTGCCATTAAATTTCTCATGATGCCCAAGAGCAATGACTGCGCCTAACGCTAAAAATTTAGAAGGGCTGCCTTTTAAAATCTCGTGGCCGATGTTGGCGTGATGCTTCATCGTGTTAAATTCTGCTTCGGTGAGTTTGCCTGGTTTCAGCAGAATGCTATCGGTAATGCCAATTTTGCCAATGTCGTGCATGGGCGCGGCTACTTCTATCAATGCGCATCTTTCCTCATCCAAGCCGATTGCTTCGGCAATGAAGCGTGAATATTTCGCCATGCGAATCACGTGGTTGCCTGTTTCCTGGTCTCTATATTCCCCCGCTTTAGCCAGGCGCAATAGGGTTTCATGCTCACGATTAAGAATATCTTTGGTGGCATTTGCCACGGAAATTTCTAATGATTGTGCGCGATTGCGGGTGGCTTTTTGGTGGCTTCTTAGTAGCAGTAAATTGCGGCAGCGAATGAGACATTCATGATGGTCGATCGGTTTGTTAATAAAGTCTGTTGCGCCATTGCCGAGCATTTGATAGCGGATGTCTTTGTTGGTTTCTCCGGTCACGACAATCACCGGGATATCTTCTAAATGCTGGATGTCTTTAATGGCGCAGAGTAGTTCATAACCTGTCATTTCTTTCATTTTATAATCCAGCAAAATCAAGTCAGGTTCATGATGCTGCAGCCAATCCATCGCAGATAATGGATTTGAAAACGATTCAACCACAATGGAATCACAAATACCCAGCACCGTTTCACGTAGGATGGTTCTGGTGGTAAATTCATCATCAATAATGACAATCGTTTGCTGAAGATTCAGTATTGCGTCTGGGTCATTCGGGTCAAAAGGCATCTTGTTTTTCTTTCGGTCTAATTTTGCTTAAAGTACGTGTTGGTACAATCTAAATATGTTTCATTAGAAGCAATATGCATGCCTGTTTTATTTTTTGGATAATATCCTTTTATTTCATATAGTTAAATTGTGAGTGTTGATTTTTTAACGATGTTATTTAGTTTTTCTGCCAAATTTTCGACAAAACCGTCAATAAACGACACTTTTTACACGACGTTAGCGCTTTATTCAGGCTATTTTGCTTTCTACCAAATAGCTTGCACTGCTGTCCAAAGCCAGTAGATTGGTGAGCAGGGGCATAGTTTCATCCAATATTTGTGGTAATGACCAAGGTGGATTGATTATAAACAAGCCGCTGCCGTGCATGCCAAAACCTTCTTTTGACGGCGCTTGTATGGTCATTGCAACATGTAGCCAATTGGGCAGGTTTAAGCTCATCAGTTGTTCTATCATGTTGCGTGGTTCCGGGCGTTGCAATATGGGGTACCAAACCAGATAAGTACCTGTTGCAAAGCGGCTGAGGCTGTCTTTGATGGCGTTGACGACGCGCTGATAATCTTGTTTGTCTTCGTAGGGCGGGTCGATTAGCACCACAGCGCGGCGCGGTGGGGGTGGCAAGCAGGTTTTGATGCCAGCAAAGCCATCTTGCATTTCGATTTTGGTTTGTTTGCCCTGGCCCCTAAAATTTTCAATCAATAACTTGCAATCATTTGGATGTAATTCAAATAAGCGCATTTTGTCATCCGCACGTAAAAAATCTTGCGCAATAGCGGGCGAGCCAGGGTAAAGTTGGAGTGAATCAGAAGAATGCGAGCTAACGTTGAAGTCTTTAACCTGCATCACAAAATCGGCAAGTGGTTTAGGCAGATTTTGCGCGGCAATGAGTTTGGCGATGCCTTGTTCATACTCAGCATTTTGCGTGGCATAACCATCCGTTAAACTGTACATGCCAGCACCAGCGTGCGTATCAATATACCAAAAAGGTTTATCTTTTAGTTTGGTATAGGCAAGCACAAGGCCAAGCACATAGTGTTTTAGGACGTCGGCGTGGTTGCCTGCGTGAAAGGCGTGGCGGTAACTGAGCATGGAACCTCTAAAAATTAAAATCTTGGGCATATCGCGGCGTTGCGCGGTACTCAAAATCTTCATGCACTCCCTGTACATTCCGGTTTCTGCGTTCCGTGCGCCTAGCGCTACCTCCCAAGATTTTAATTTTCTGAGAGGTTCCCGAAGTTATCTATTTATATTGTAAATTTAGTGCGACATTATCCCAGATTTTTAGGTTAGCATTTCACCTATGACTACATCACCACAAAACCCAGCTCATGGCCAGCCTAAAGACCATGAAGATCATGATCATTATCTGATTCCATTTTTACTGATTTTCACGTTCGCGATTGTTGAGGCAGTAGGCAGCTGGTATACAGGTTCTTTGGCTTTATTAAGCGATGCTGGCCACATGTTTACTGATGTTGCCGCGCTAGGGCTGGCTTGGCTGGCGGGAAAGCTCTCAAAAAAACCAAG
>JBARQL010000054.1:0-11000 GCA_049643685.1 Methylotenera sp. | reverse complement strand
GCGCGTGCAGCCAGTAAAACTGCGCCTACCATCCCAGTATCGCCACCGATTATCGCAACACTGCCGAAAGATCCCTTATGTGCATCACGGTGTCGTAAAGGCAAAACTGACTGAAAAATATTTTGTTCCATTAGTTTTGAATGAATCGCTTCAGTTTTAATGATTGGTCATCCTAAGAGTGTTTTATAACGTATAACAGTGTATTTAAAACACTGCGCCCTATTCAGCACTTGCTCTAACCGCGGTTCGTTTAAACCAAATTTCCAATAATAACATCGTTACGGTAAGTATTACGGGGCCCAAAATCAAACCCGCAGGTCCAAATAGAACCAGCCCGCCAACGACCGACATAAAAACGAGAATAGTATGCAACTTAAGTCGGTTACCAACGAAAATTGGCCTGAGCAAGTTATCAATCGTACTGACCACCAATACCCCCCAAACAGTAAGTATCAATGCGCTTCCTACATTGCCCTCCAAAGCCAGAAAAAGCGCCGCTGGTGCCCAAATCACAGATGCACCCAGCATAGGCACAATTGCGAGTAAACTCATCATCAACCCCCATAGTAGAGGTGCTGGCAATTCTAGCCACCAAAACATCAAACCACCTAAAAGCCCCTGTACTGCGGCAATGGCAAACGTCCCATAAACCGTAGCGTGTATAGTATCCCCTACTCGCTTAAACATATTTTCCATCTCAGTTTCTGAGAGGGGCGATAATGATTTAATCGACTGAAGTGCCAATTGACGATCACGAATGAAAAAGAACAGCGTATAAAAAACCAAACACAAACCCAAAAATTGGAAAACCGAACCTTTAACTATATTACCTGCTGTTACGCCTAACCAAGTAGTGAATGTTTTTAGTGTTCCTGGCAAATCGACATGCTGTTCAATCTTATCTAATATTGGCGCTAATTGTGGTTGCGCTTCAAGCGAGCGTCGCCATTCCCCTGAATTGATTTTTGTCTCAATTAATAGCGACCCTTTAACCGCTTGTAATACCAGTTGCTGCCCAACAAATAGTACTGGAACGACCACAATCAACCCAATTAATAAGATAGATATTAGTGCAGCAAAGCTTGGATGCTTCAACTTGGACTCAAGCCACTGTTGCAAAGGGGTAAATAGAACCGCCAATGTCAGCGCCCAGGCTAGCACGGCCAAGAATGGCAATGCCATCCTGTAGCACAAATAAATACCTAATCCAGTCACTATCATTAAGACAAGTGTATGGACATGGCTTAGTGTTCCCCAATCGTTGTCAATCTGGCCATCCTCTTGCTTGGCGTCGATTTCAATCATTTTCACTTCTTTCGATTAAGTATTCTTTAGAATTTTAGCAATTGTAGCATTCACTATATACACTAATTAATTCTAATGATAACAAACAGCCAATAATAAAATCCCAGTCAATTTGCTAATCCGTTATACACTTACTGACACAGTACAGCGTAAATAGGATAGCTTAGCTCTGAAGCTAAACCCGTGTCGACTCAGCGCCTACAGTCCTTTGCTTCAAATCAGACAGCGCTTAGCTTGCCTTTTCAATTTTTCGCTGCGTATAATCGTGCAAAGGAGGAATTGCATGGCCGTTGCTAGCTTTCGTGTTACTCAGGATAATCAAGGTAGACATCATGTCCAACTTTTTGGTCAGTGGTCATTGCGAGCCCCATCGAATGATTTTTCCAAGCTTAAAAAATCATTAGGCCCTTTTTTTTTCGATACTACGACAAAGTGGGATTTGAACGAAATAGAGCAGTTAGATGCTGCCGGAGCCTCTACCCTCTTATCAGGATGGAGCAACAAACTTAATGCCAATATCTCTCTCAGACCTGAACAAGCAGAGCTGTTCAATACGCTCATTGGTTTAACAAGACCGCCTGGTAAAAAAACAGAGCGCGACTGGCTCTCTCCACTGAATGCTATAGGTAAAGGTGTACTCCACTTAGTACACCATTTCACCGAGTTTATTCGCTTACTCATTTTACTTTTACTCGAAATATCCTACTTATTTCGCCGCCCACAAGATTTCCCCTGGCGCGAATTTAGCGCTAACGTGTTCAAAAGTGGCGTGAATGCCTTGCCTGTGACGGCATTGCTGGGTTTTATGATTGGTGTGGTCATGGGTTATTTAATGTCGAAGCAACTGCATACGTTTGGTGCCGACATTTATATCGTCAATATTTTAGGACTTAGTATTATCCGCGAACTCGGCCCTGTGCTGATGGCAGTGTTGGTTGCTGGGAGATCAGGTTCTGCGATGACTGCGCAAATCGGCGTAATGCGTGTAACCGATGAGATTGATGCGCTAACTACGATGGGGATTTCGCGTATTTTACGAATCGTTCTGCCGAAAGTGCTGGGGCTGACTTTTGTCGCGCCTTTACTGGTGTTATGGACTTCCGGCTGGACGCTCGTTGGTGGTGCCTTTGCATCGAATTTAGAGTTAGGGATTAGCTTTCGCTTCTTCTTTGATTATTTACCGTTGGTTGTTCAGCCTGTAAACCTTACGCTCAGCCTGATTAAAGGTTTGATGTTTGGTTTCGTTGTAGCGTTGGTAGCATGCCACTTTGGACTACGCATCAAGCCCAATACCGAGAGTCTGAGCAACAGTACGACAAGCTCCGTGGTAACAGCGATATCTGGCGTAATTCTGGTTAATGCATGGTTTGCGATTTTAACGCGTGGCATCGGCGTATGAGTAGGGGTATCGTTCAAAATACTCCTATGGAAAACAACCCTGATCAGGACGTCATCTGTGACATACAGAATGTTTGTACGGAGTTTGGCGATAATATCGTGCACCATAACCTTAATTTAAAAGTCAAACGAGGCGATATTCTTGCCTTAGTGGGTAGATCAGGCTGTGGCAAAACGACACTATTGCGTCATATTATTGGACTGACCAAACCCCAGAGTGGCAAGGTATTATTGTTCGGAGAAGATATGCATGCTATGGAGCGTGTAGCACAACGGCGCCTGATGAACCGTTTTGGCGTTTTATTTCAACAAGGGGCTTTATTTTCAGCGCTTTCGGTTTTCGACAATATCGCTTTTCCGTTACGTGAATTAAAACAATTTGATGAATCCGTCATCTACCAATTAGTAATGCACAAACTGGCTTTGGTTGAGTTAGAGCCGCGCAATGCAGACCTGTTACCTGCTGAGATTTCAGGTGGCATGGTCAAACGTGTGGGGCTCGCGCGTGCACTAGCCTTGGAGCCAGAGTTATTGGTGCTTGATGAACCCACCGCAGGGCTGGATCCTGATCGTAGTCATAATTTTATCGATCTTGTTAAACAGCTTAAAAAATCCTTGGGATTAACCGTACTGTTCGTCACCCATGATATGGATACTCTCGCATCGCTAGCCGAACGTGTAGCAGTATTAGAGGAAAAACATATTATTGCAGATTGTGCATTACAGGAGCTGGCTGGAATTGATCATCCTTTCGTCATTAATTTCTTCCAGAGTATCCGTAGTAGACTTGAAAGATTATAATAAACCATGGAAAACCGAGCTTATGCAATTGCAGTTGGTATCTTCACCTTAGTGCTTGGAATTGGGATGCTATTTGCATATTTATGGATCACTGGCTCAAAGCAGGCTCGCACAGAGTACACTGTTAGCTCTCAGCTACCAGTGACGGGTTTAAGCCCCGAAGCCGCCGTGAAATTTCGTGGCGTAGATGTTGGGAAAGTAATCGAAATATCAATAAACCCCTCCTCCCAAACCACTGTGCTGATTGACATTGCCGTTGCAGAAAATTTAAAGCTCACTAGCGAAGCTTATGCTGAGCTTCGTCGACAAGGGTTAACAGGACTTGCTTATATTGACTTAAATGACGAAAGTAAAAATTCGCCGGCTCTTCCAGCTGGCAGCATTATTCCGCTTCGGCCAACGCTGGTAGATGAATTAATGTCCAAAGGTCCAGAATTCACTGCCCAATTGGAAACACTGCTGCGCAATAGCAGTCAGTTTACAGCTTCTGCAAACCAATTTCTGGCAAAAGTTGATGTCCAGAAATTGAATAACGCGATTGCTAATTTTGAAAAAGCTTCTGAAAAAGCACTGCCAGCAATCAATGCAGCAACCAATATGTTTAATAACGCTAATAAAATGATATCCGATAAAAATCAAGCCCAGCTCGTAAAAATATTAGAAAGTGTGCAACAGACTTTTGCTGCCACAAAACCACTTATCAATGAACTGAGCCAAACAACTAAAAAATTCCACGATACTGCCGATCTAATTGAAATAAGCACTAGTCAACTTACCAACACTTTGGATACTGAAACTTTGCCGCAAATACATATTTTGACTCAAAACATGAATCAAAGCGCTATTCATTTCAATCAACTTATTGATGTACTAGAAGATAACCCGCAGAGCATCATATTTGGAAACCCGGCACTGCCAGCAGGACCAGGTGAAGTGGGATTTAACACTAAGCCATGAGGATTAGAATGCGAGCAGTTATTTTATTGTTAATTAGCAGTCTGACTATAAGCACTCTGGTTGCTTGCGTCGGCATCAGTAAAACTAAGCAAAATGTGGCTGTGTATGATTTTGGTTTGTCTATCCCAAGTGAAAATATTCAACAAATCACTTCAAAAATAATATTAGAAGAACCAGTTTCAATTGCATCTCTCAATCATCATAAAATTCGTTACCGTCTGAATTACCAAAATCCTTCGCGTGTTTTTTTCTATACCGAAAGCCGCTGGGCAGCAACGCCCTCAGAGCTTTTTTCAAACAAACTTAACAAGATGGTAAACGTGGCAAAAAATCCCGCAACCTGTAGTTTGAAAATAAAAATAGAAGCTTTTGACCACGTGTTCCTATCAACGACTGCTAGTGAAGGCCTTGTTCAATTAAGCGTATTGCTGGTTGAGAAAAAATCCCAAAAGGTCATCTCAAGCCAACTTATTACTGAAAGCGTCACTTCCATTTCACCTAACGCACAAGGGGGAACAGCCGCACTGAGTCAGGCTGGCGAAAACTCACTGAAAAAAGCAATTGATTGGGGAAATACAGCTGTCAATAACAACTCGCTTTGCCTATAGGCGATTTTAAATCGTTATTTTGAGATGATGCAAATTGATATAGCCAATTTATTAGAATTGCGCATAGCAGTTTTAGAGTGATTAAGGCGTAGAAGCGGTATAAGTGATTGGATTAGTTTCGATATTTGCAATCTTGGTATCAACATTCTTTACTAGTTTAATATTGGTCGTAGCACCTTCATTTAAATGATCAATGGTAGTGGCGGCAAATAAAACGGCCCCACTATTTCCATCTACACGTGCTGTTAAAGCACCTGCAGTAGCGTTGTTACTATCACTCGCTGAAGGTGACTTTGGTGTTATAGGCGCATTTGTACCAACACGTACATACAATGTCTTAGGGATTTTAATCACAAAATACAAGTTAGCACTCGAAGCCAATGAACCAGGGCCACTGTCCATATCTGACTCAGCATAGGAAGCTAAAGATGCCAAAAATAAAATGACAACTATTGAGGAGAGTATATATTTCATTAATATTCCATACGCATTATCACCAATATCTTTAAAATATCAGTAAAATAAAAAGTTATTTAAATCAGGCTGTTACTGAAATAATTGCTTTTACAAGCCAAAAGAAAATTCCATGCTTGAGCTATTTACGGCAAGGATTATTAGAAATTTAGGTGTTTTTGAAAAAAAATAATAAATATTGGATGGTTGTTTTTATGTGAGGTAAATCCGGTGAAAATTTATATTGGTGGATTTTCAGTAAAATTAAGCAGTTATTGCGCTAAAGTAAATGTATTAACAATTAGAAACTTATTTTGAGAAATATTGACTAAAAATTGTCATTTAATGACCAAAAATTGTCACTCCAAAGATATTTTTTAGAACTATCTATGAAAAATATGACAATAAAACAATAGGTTATACAATAGTGCAACTTAACAAAAAACTGGTACAATAGTTGCTTGTATAGCATTGAGCTAATATAGTTACACTGATTAGTTCATCAATTTTATTAAGGAACGCAAAATGAAGATCAATATGAAATTTATCCGTAACCTATGCGTTACAACATTGTTACTGGTACCTGCTCTTTCAAATGCAGAATCAAACTTCCAGACAGGTGCTGGTGCATTAACTGCTACTGGTAAACTAGACTTTTCAATTACCATACCAAAAGCGCTTTATATTCGGATTGGCACAGGTGCAAATCTCGCCAATTTAGCAACGGTAGACCTAATCAACTTTACAGTTCCCGCTGCTAATATTGGTAATGGTACGCCTGTGGCGGGTACGGGTGGTGATTTAACCAACGGTACAGTAACTGCACGGGTGATTGGAAATAACGGAGCCATTACATTTGGTTCCACAACGACTGGCCCATTAAGTAATGGTGCTGGCGATACGATTTCCTACGCTAAAATTGCAACTGCAGTTGCTGCCAACACCTCAGCCACACCACTTGCAGCCCCTGCGCTTGCGGATGGCGCAACGACAAATATTGCACTGACGCCTAATATCGGCACTAAGGTGACAAATCTTGATGCAAGATGGACTTACACCTATTTGAACGATACTGTTGCTGCGCCAGGTACGTACGGCGGTGTTAATGTCAATGCAGGCCGCGTTACTTATACCGCTTCAATGCCATAAGAAATGCGAGTAAAATGTGGCTATTAAAAGCTACTATTACTCGCTTTCATGTAACTACCGTAATGAGGTTGTAGCACTTGCCTAGGTGATTAGCATTACTAATAACTATTTTCGAATATTAATTGCATCTGCGCTGCTGGCGCTCACTGGCAGTGCTCATGCGTGGATACTCGCAATCTCTCCTGGTGCCAAACAAATTTACATTCAAGTTGGCAATGGCACATACACTGGCGGTAATCATAATGTTGGTGGCGCCCCGGCGAATAACCCAACCATTAATGTAGTTTCGGTCAATGTACCTGCGGCAACGCTTGGAAATGGCTCACCTCAAGCAATGACGAGCAACAGCACTGCCGCAAATAGTTTTCTTGATGGCTTCAACGTTTGCAATCCTCCTAGTCAAGTCTATATTGGCGGCTGGGTAAGGGTCCCAGGCACTACTGGCAGTGGGGTTATGACTGTGACTACCCCAGCTAATCTAGTCAACGTTGCGGGCAACACCATTCCTTTTTCCAGCATCAGTTGGGCCAGTACGGCTAATGGTAACGCTACAGCGCATATTGCTGCCGGGACTTTCACTGGTGGCTCTATCACACTGGCAAACATCGCTGCAAACACATGGGTTGAAAACTGTATGGTATTCAGTTTTGCTAACTCAAGTATTTATGCCGCTGGGACGTATACTGGAAGAGCCGTTTACACGTTGAGCTTGCCATGAAGCTTATTTACACATTGCTTGGCGCTTTAAGTTTAGTTGTTTTTTCTCACATGAATGCAAGCGCTGCCACTTACCGAGTAGATGATACGGCGACCTTACCTGGAGAATCACAAGTAAAAATGCATTGGCGTAGCACCGGTGTTAATAATAGTAATGGGAACATTGTAGACGGTGCTACGCTAGTAACGATACGGCTCAATACAGCACCTTGGGTGAACAAGACTGGCCAGATTTACATGGTGCTTCCACCACAACCCATTGGGCAAGTTTTAGTCGACTGGACAACGCAAGGAAAGCTTCTATCTGGCTCGTTAATTTCAGGAAATAGAACCTTGGTCTATGCAGGGCCGATTCAAGCACCTATTATCGAAGATACGATGAATGTACAAGTCCACAGTGATGGTACAAGATTAACTGGAATTCAAAAACTCGAATTTTATTTTGAAATAGATTTACAGTAATATGACGAAAACTGATTTTTACTTACAGAAATTGCAATTAACTTCGTTGATATTCATTTCCTTAATGGCCGGCTTTACCGATGCTTTCGCAGATGATTTTGCGGTTATCGCAACGCCTCCCCGTTTTGAAATTACCGGAAAACCCGGCACTGTCACTCGCCAAGTGATTGAAATTACCAACGCCAGCACCACCCTGGGAAAGTACAGTATTAAAACAGCTGACTGGACATTGGATGCCAACGGAGGAACGCAATTCTCAGAAGCCTTGTCACCCAATAGTTGCCGCCCATGGGTGGCTTTGGAGCGACTACAGATTTCAGTACCTTCTGGCGCAAAGTATCGGTATCGCTATGAAGTGAAACCTCCAGCCAATTCACCTGCGAGAGAATGTCGATTTGCCATTATGATTAGTGGTGCCGAACAAACCGCTAAAACAGCGGATGGCTTAGCCTTTCCATTCTCTGGTCGGCTTGGCGTCATCGTTTATGTCGCTATAGGTGATGTAAAACCAAAATTAGATATTGTGAATAGCGAAGTCAAAATGATTGACGGTATTTCTAAGCCCATCATCGCAGTACGTAACTCAGGCAATGCGCATGGCAGGCTCACAGGATTTTTGTCAGGCACTGATGCGAATGGTAAAAAATTAGAGTTTTCCCCTTCTGGATTACCAATCATGGCTGGAGAAACACGAAAAATAACGTTGGATATACAGCAGTTAGAAAACAGCCCTCTTCCGATCATTAAATACCCAATCACCATTCGCGGCAATCTCGAATGGGACAACAAATCAATCCCTTACGAGCAAGAATTTGCGCTGTGAGACCCTTCTGGCTTAACTTATTCACATTCATTATCAGCGTGACCTTTTTGATTGCGGAGGCCCATGCTCAGGATGCGGTTCCCCAGTCCAACGCCAATGTTGGGCCAAATGAAAATCAGCATAACCCGATAAGCAATATTTCAGATCACTCTGATAATAATGAGATACCCTATGTCGACCAAACCATCAATGATGACAGCCTCACCCCTGCGATTCTATTTGGGGATAGCGAAGACATCCATTATGACCCAACTGGATTACCCCATTATTTACGAATAGATGCAGTTTCTAGCGTATCTAAAAGGAACGGAACAAGAGATAGCCAAGAAAATGGATTTTCAATCACCAGTCAATTCGAAACGCAAAATTATGGTGCCTATTCCATTAATGGCGTATTTCGTAATGAACCAACTGGAAAAGCGGGAGTAATTCTTCAACGAAGACTACCTTTTGATGGCGGTTGGTACGCAAACAACGGCATAGGCAGCCTTTATACCCCTTCCATAGATCTTGCACGCAATCAGACCCGGTTTTACATTCCCACTTTTCCAATCTTTGGTGTTTCTTCAGAATGGCTGCGTAAAGAGGACTTACAACTACAATTTGCAACGGGTACTCCAGGCATATTTGATGGCCTACAACTCAACGGGTTCAGCCAACTGGGCGGCTCGGTCACCATGGGTGGGGCTCAATGGAACCTCTCTCCTCAGTTGCAAGTAGGCGCACAACTGGTAAGCACTCATAACGTTTCAACTTCCTCTGGGGCTAGTTCTGCCTTTAATCAATTTTTTGGGTTATCTCCAAGTACAGATGAACCTAAGATAAGCGGTCAATCATTTTATGGGACGGCAGCTTGGCAAAATGAGGATACGAGAATCCAAGGAAATCTATTACAAAGTCAAAGCGATGTAAATTCAAACGCAACCGGGTTATGGTTCGATGCCAAAAAGCGTATCGGTCGAATTTCACATAGTGCGGGGTTATTCAGGTTAGAACCAGAATTAACCTGGGGATATACTCCCATTAGCAATGATGTTGAAGGTGTCTATTACAGAGCCAATTACAATAGCCGACAATGGTTACTCGATGGAGGTATCGACGCAGTCAAAAGCATCTCTGGCAAAGGCTCAAACGGTATCTTATTAACCGGGAGTGTCCGATATCAGATGAACCATGCATTAGGTATAGGCGGTAGTGCAACCTATCGCAATTCTGAAAATGATGCGGAGAGTGGCTATGTTTTTGCGGATATGCTCAATAGATATGGCACTGGTAGAGCACAACTAGATTTTAGTGCTGAGAATAATGATCAACTCTCAAGACTCACTTTGAGCCAAAACTGGCAGTTGCCTGCTAGCTCACGTTTAAACACTTCCGTTTATACGGAAGTTGAAAATAACGACGACCAACGTATCCATCATATTGGTGCCTCTTTGAATGGAGGGAGCGATCTTTTCAATAACATCTCTTGGAATGGTAACCTAAGCTACGATAAATCTAATGGTAGCGGCTCTACACAAACAGTGAGTGCGAATCTCGACCTAACCGCTCGCATTAACGCTCATTGGTCACTCGTCGCTTCCTATTTAGAAAGTCGAAATAAGACTTCCAGCCCTTTTATTATCCAACCTTTGATTCCAGTGCAATCAAATACGGAGGTTAGCACTGGTAGTGCATTTTTCGTGACCATCCGTTATGAAACGCGTGGCGGAACCTCATCAGCGCCGCTGGGAGGAGCATCTGGCAGTGCTGCGGGGTCAATTTCAGGGTATCTATATCTAGATGCCAATGATAACAACAATCCAGATGCCAATGAAGAGCCCGCTCAAAACATTACCATATTACTTGATGGAAAATTTTCAACTCGTACCAACGCACTCGGTCGATTTGAATTTCCACTGGTAGCAACAGGTAATCATACCATTACCGTTGTCACCGATAATTTACCTCTGCCATGGCTGATAAGCGAAGCTGGTAATCAAACTGTCACCGTGAACACCCGTGAAACAATCTACATCAACATCCCCGCTTCAAGATTGAAATAAGTCAGCACCCATCGTACTTTGTATTCACATAATCGCTGATCCTCCCGCACCGTAGTAAAAACCTAACCACTGTTTTTAAGGCTTCAACCCCTGGTTAAATGACAAGTTTGTCGAAAAAATGTCATTTACAGACTTTCAACAACCAAAAATATCCATACAACTCATTGATTTATATAATTTAAAATAATTATATCATTGGCACAAAATTTGCTTTTAACAAACCATCGTGCTTTTGTTGTTATTGATTAAATAGCGATAGGAAAGCCATTGTGTTCATCTGAT
>JBARQL010000053.1:0-1774 GCA_049643685.1 Methylotenera sp. | reverse complement strand
TAAAGCCGAAGTGAACAAGCCTGAAGACTTTAAACCAGGGTCGAATAAAGCATTTCGTCAAATTACCATCGCGTTGGATGCCGGGCATGGTGGCGAAGATCCTGGCGCGCGGGGTGCGACTGGAAGTCGAGAGAAAGATATCACGTTGGCCATCGCCAAGAAACTTAAAGCAAAAATTGATGAGGAACCTAATATGCAGGCCGTTTTAACGCGAGATGGTGATTATTTTATTCCGCTGCATGAACGGGTAGTCAAGGCGCGTAAAATGCAGGCTGATTTGTTTGTGTCTATTCATGCGGATGCATTCACTAATCCCGCGGCACGTGGCTCATCAGTCTTTGCCTTGTCGGAAAAAGGGGCAACCAGTGCTAGCGCGCGTTACTTGGCTAAAAAAGAAAATGAATCCGATTTAATTGGCGGCGTGAGTTTGAATGTGAAAGACCCAGTCTTGGCAAAAACGTTATTAGATTTATCGCAAACCGCCACCATTAACGATAGTCTTAAGCTTGGGAAAGCGGTATTAAAACAAATAGGCGATATTAATGCCTTACATGCAAAGCACGTTGAGCAAGCGGCTTTTGCGGTATTAAAGTCGCCAGACATTCCCTCAATTTTGGTAGAAACTGCGTTTATCAGCAATCCTGAAGAAGAGCGTAAGTTGAACGATGAGCGTTATCAGGATCAGTTGGTAACTTCAATTTTAGCCGGTATAAAGAAATACTTTTCAACGAATCCAGCACTAGCCAAAACCAAAATAGCGCAAGAGTAAGTTTAGGTTTTTCGCGGGTGATCAATTAATTTCAATAATTGATAAATGTTGGCACAACTCGTGCTTATTAAAATTAATTATAAAAATCACTAATTTTAATATCGCACATCATGGCATCAGAAAATACACGACATAGTTACAATTTAGCCTTATTTGAAAGCTATCTTAAAGACGTGCGTACTGGTACGGCCTCTAGTATGCTTTCTTTGCTTTTCATCACTGTGATTTCTTTTCAAGTAGTTGATAGCAAGTTGCTATCTATTTGGTTTGCATTGGTTTTGTCTACAGCGGTCATTAAATATTTCTCATACAGCTTGTTTAAGCCTGACTTTGATGCGCAGGCATTAGCGCATTTTGAAAGTTGGCACCATTTTTCACAAGCATTATCAGGCTTGGCTTGGGGTTCTGCTTGTTTCTTTTTGCTTAAGACAGGTGAGTTAAATGTTAATGGAAGCCTAGTGCTGAATATGCTATGCATATTAGTCGCTTACTCGGCTGTGGTGATGTCAGCTTCCTCAACAGGTATGTTCACATTCGTGACACCCATTATTTCCTGTATGTTGATCTATTTTGCAATGGACTTAGCACAATATCATTGGTGGTTTGTGGCAACGTTATTGATGGCTGGCGCTAGCACAATCTTTGGTAAAACCAATAAAAAGCATGTGTTGTCACAAGTTGAAAACCAATTACTCAATAAAAGATATATTGATGAATTGAATCGTGTGAAAGCCAGTGTGCAAAAAGCGAATTTGAATTTGGTGAGAAAAAATGATGCTTTAATCATCGCGCAAGATCGCCTTAAAATGCTTGCGACGAATGATGAACTCACCCAAGTTTTTAATCGTCGTCACGCGATGACATATCTCGCCAAAGTATTTGCTGAATTAGAACGCCATCCTGATGATTTTGTACTGGCGCTTGCTGATATTGACCATTTTAAAAGTATCAATGACCGGTTTGGTCACCCGGCAGGCGATCAGGTGCTGAGAGGGTTCTCCAGCA
>JBARQL010000052.1:0-32710 GCA_049643685.1 Methylotenera sp. | reverse complement strand
ATTGATGAAGATATTTTTTGGTGCCCGGGGCCGGAATCGAACCGGCACGCATTGCTGCGCGGGATTTTGAGTCCCGTGCGTCTACCAATTCCGCCACCCGGGCATTTGGGAATATACATTACTGTATAATTGCAACATCGCTATTATAGCAAGCTCTTAGAATTATGCGAACACAAGATTTCGATTTTTATTTACCAGACGCACTCATCGCCCAGCATCCCACCAAAACCAGAGGAGCGAGCCGCTTACTAACACTAGATGGCAAAACGGGATTCACGCAAGATGCGATGTTTGCCGATCTTTTAAACTTGCTCAATGCAGGGGATTTACTCATCCTCAATGACACCCGCGTGATTAAAGCGCGTTTGTTTGGGGAGAAGGCGACTGGCGGGAAAATCGAAGTGATGATAGAACGCGTAGTCGATGCGCATCATGCATTGGCCCAAATCAAAGCCTCCAGGGCACCTCAAGTCGGCAGCTATCTATTGATCAATAGTAAAATTTCAGCTGGTGCAAAAATTCAGGCTGAAGTCACCGCCCGACAGGATGATCTATTCATGCTGCACTTCGCAGACAATGCGCACGTCATGGACATTCTTGATCAACACGGCAGTTTGCCATTACCGCCTTACATTACCCATTTAGCGGATGCAGTGGACGAACAACGCTACCAGACGGTATTTGCAAACCACGCTGGCGCCGTTGCGGCGCCGACGGCAGGCTTACATTTTGATGATGAGATGCTCTCAAAACTGCAGAAAAAAGGGGTTAACATTGCTTTTGTTACCTTGCATGTAGGCGCAGGGACATTCAAACCCGTTAAAGTGGATATGATTGCCGATCACAAAATGCACAGCGAATTTTATACGATTCCTCAAGCGACCATTGACCTGATTGAAGCAGCACGGGCGCGTGGCGGCAGGATAACGGCGGTGGGAACCACGGCCCTGCGCGCTTTAGAAAGTGCGGCGCAGAAGAATGAATTGCAAGCAGGACAAGGTGAAACCGCCATATTCATTACACCAGGCTTTCAATTTAAAGTGGTCGATCGATTGCTGACGAATTTTCACATACCTAAAAGTACCCTACTCATGCTGGTTTCAGCGTTTGCAGGATTTGAAAACACCATGCGCGCATATCAACATGCAATTGCAAATCAATATCGTTTTTTTAGCTATGGTGATGCCATGCTGATTGAACGTAAACAAGTAGATGCTGACTAACCGCCACAGCAAATATTTATAACACTAAAAATTTAAAAACCACGCAAATATAAAATCAAGTAGCACAACCTTTGGAGACGATTTAACATGCCTTTTGCACTGAAAAATTCCTATTTCTTACCCGCAATCGCTACCGCTTTAGGCATTGCCAGTTTTGCTTTTACAAGCACCGCACAAGCCGAGATTCTGCCGCAAGCAGAGCTAGGCTTAAAAATTACGATGGCGCAAAAAGCCACCAGCCGCCCAATGTCTGTGGCCTATATTCCTGCTTTCAAAAAATATTACATTGCTGACGGCGGCTTAGCCCCTATGGGCAGTGAAACCGAAGCGCCAATGTCAAAATCACTCATCCATGCATATGATGAAACGGGCAAATATGTGAATTCCGCCAAGCCTGGCTATGACAATCGCTCAATCTATTTCAACACCAATACCAATAAACTAGAAACGGTTACCTATAACATTTCAAGCGATGTTGGCTTTTCGCCCAATTGCGGAATTTTTTCTATTCAGTTGACTGATACTGGCGAACTGAAAGATACCTCAGATGAAATTTCGCAATTCAACCCCGCATTCGGGCATTCTGGCACCATGCCCACTTATGATGCTGCCAATAAACGCTATTTCGCCAAACAAGGCCGTAGCGACAAAATCTTTATCATTGACCCGAGCAAGCGCGAAAAAATCGGCGAAATTACGCTCGATTTAGCCAAAGCAGGCGTCGTGCAAGATGATTTGAGCGACCTCTACGCGGCTTATACTGGCATTAAAGGGGAAGAATTATTGCTGTTAGATGTCGATCACAAGGCAGTGCTGGCATTCGATATTGCGGGAAAATACGTCGGGAAAAGCGAATTACCCAAAGAAATGAAACTGCGTGCAAATAACCATTACACGGGTTTAGGTTACGCGAACAACTTGTTTTTTGTATTCCATGAACCTGAGGGTGAGTTTGGTACCTATTACGGCTTTAAAATACAAAAAAAATAGCGGAAATTTGCACCGAGAAAATTTTACTGCCCTGCAAGCCAATATTTACTTGGCTCTCAGGGCATCGAAATAAGATGTGTTGATCATACGCATTAAAAAAGCCACCCGAATGATGAAGGTGGCTTTTTTAATGGCTAAATAAATGGATCTATTTAATTATCATCTCATTATTTACCAAGCATGCCTGCTAATTTGCCTGAAAGCATACCGAATAGTGCACCAATGACTGTTGAAACGATCACCAATAAAACGGGGTTTGTCATATTCATCATGCCTGTATTAGCAACGGTGCCGCCTGTTAATGCTAAACCTGCAGTTGCTGCATAGCCATAGACATTGGCAGGCACCACTGACAACAAGTTCATCCCTGCCACAATGACTAACGGGAATACTGTGATTGCAATAATGACTGGTGCGCCCAATGCACCTAAACCAGCAAACATCCCCGAGTTAACTAAATACAAGGCAATACCTGCCATTACCGCACCAAAAGTCATCCCTGCTATGGTTTTTTGCAATGCAGCGCTATCGCCTCCTGTGTGAAAGTAGCAACCCCAAGCAATAAAACCAACCCAAACCAAAGCAACGCCAGCGAGTGGATTTAATGCTAAAAATGCCCACACACCCCCTAAAACAGCAATACTTAATGCAAGTGCAGTTAATTTCGACATACTTTTCTCCTAGATTAAATTTTTTTAATGAGTATCAAAGATAATGCGAACAGCAGCGAGACATGGCGTGGTTTGATTTTAATCCAACCTTTACCGATTTAACGCTAGGGGAATACTGAATGATTTTTACTTAAATGTAAACTTCTGTAAGCGGCATCCATTCACCCGTTCGGGTGAATGAAGTAGATAAAACAGCCAAAATTGCACTAATTTTGTGCGATTTTTTGATTATTGATGACAGCGTTGAAATTTTGCGGCGTGTAATCCCAATGCTTTTTCCAGGCACCTAACACAAGATTGGGATATTGCGGCTGCCCCAAACTACCATTATAACGACCCAAAGCTCGATACAAATCACCCCGCTCTATATCGAGATAATGCCTTAAAATAGTGCAGCCGTAGCGTAAATTCGTCCGTAACAGAAACAGATTATGGTCATTCGCCCCAATACTGCGCGACCAAAATGGCATAATTTGCATAAAACCACGCGCTCCTACCGATGATACTGCATATTTTTTAAAGCCGCTTTCCACGTGAATCAACCCCAATACCATTTGCGGGTCTAACCCGGCGCGAGTCGCTTCATAATGCACGGTACGCAAGAAGTCTTCACGGTAAGCAGCATCGGGAATGCGTTTTTCTAAGCGTTTCGACATTTCTGAT
This sequence comes from Methylotenera sp., assembly GCA_049643685.1. Taxonomy (GTDB): domain Bacteria; phylum Pseudomonadota; class Gammaproteobacteria; order Burkholderiales; family Methylophilaceae; genus Methylotenera. The sequence continues at coordinate 29,163 of JBARQL010000052.1, read as the reverse complement.
AGCCAAGCAGCCCCTTCTTCAGGCGTACCGAAGGCCAGCCTGGGTGCAGCCTTATCACTGATGCTACGCTGCATCATCGCCTTTACGCTATTGGATAACGGCTCTTCGACCTGCGAACCCGCATAGCAATTGCTTGCTACTAGCGCAAAAAGAAATATCGTTATTTGAAATACTTTAATCATTTATATTTTTAATGCTGTTAACTGACCATTTTTGTCATCAATGCGACGAGTTCTGTCAATGCGACAGACTGCGTCTCCGTACTAGTTCTCGCCTTATATTCCAACACATTGTCTGCCAAGCCACGCTCACCAATCACCAATCGATGCGGGATACCCATTAAATCTGCCTCTGCGAACATCACCCCTGGACGCTCACCGCGATCATCTAACAGCACATCAATCCCTGCAGCTTGAAAGTCATCATGCAATTTATATGCCATATTTTGCACAGTTTCAGATTTGTCAAAACCAATCGGACATATCACTACAGAAAATGGTGCCATGCTCGCAGGGAAGATAATGCCACGTTCATCATTCCCCTGCTCAATCGCAGCGCCCACGATGCGCGACACACCAATACCGTAACAACCCATTTCCATGACTTGTGTCTGGCCGTTTTCATCTAAATAAGTTGCTTTCATTGCTTCAGAGTATTTCGTGCGCAATTGAAATATATGCCCCACTTCAATACCGCGACAAAGCGACAATACGCCTTTGCCATCTGGGCTGGCATCGCCATCAACTACATTGCGAATATCGGCCACCATACTAGGTTCAGGTAAATCTCGTCCAAAATTTACACCGCTCAAGTGAAATTTTGGTTTATTCGCACCACACACAAAATCGCTCATATTCGCTACGGTGCTATCGGCAATCACTGTGACATTTTCGCCTACACCCACTGGACCAATAAAGCCCGGAGGGCAGTTTAAGTGCGCACGAATTTCGGCTTCAGTGGCAAATCTAAAGTCATTTAAACCCGCTAATTTAGCCACTTTTACTTCATTCAAACTATGGTTACCGCGCAACAAAGCCAAGTAAAATTGATCGCTGGCAGACACATTTTTAGCAATCAGTGCAATCGCTTTAACCGTGCGTTCAACACTTATATTTAATAGCTTTGCCACGTCTTCACAAGCCGTTTGTTTTGGCGTATCAACTTCTTGCATCGCCTGATTGGCAGGCGCTCTTTTATTACCTGGTGGCACAGCCTCCGCCAGCTCTACATTGGCTGCATAATCTGACGCATTACAGTAGGCCAATGCATCCTCACCGCTATCTGCCAGCACATGAAACTCGTGGGAACCATCGCCGCCAATTGCGCCAGAATCTGCCTTCACTGCACGAAATTTCAAGCCTAAGCGGTTGAAAATATTACTATACGCTTGGTACATAGTCGCATAAGTTTTTTCCAGCGATTCAAAATTGGTATGAAAAGAATAGGCATCTTTCATCATAAACTCACGTGCGCGCATGACACCGAAGCGCGGACGAATTTCATCCCGGAACTTGGTTTGAATTTGGTAAAAATTGAGTGGCAATTGTTTATAGCTGCGAATCTCTGAGCGGGCGATATCGGTAATGACTTCTTCATGGGTTGGCCCAAAACAAAATTCGCGCTCGTGCCGATCAGTAATTTTTAGCATTTGTGGACCAAACACAGCCCAACGTCCCGTTTCGTCCCACAACTCGCGTGGCTGCACGGCAGGCATCAGCAATTCCAATGCACCGGCTTTATTCATTTCATCACGCACAATCGCCTCAACCTTACGCATGACGCGTAAACCTAATGGCATCCAGCTATAAAGACCTGATCCTAAGCGTTTAATCAAGCCAGCACGCACCATGAGAATATGGCTTGGTAACTCGGCATCGCTAGGGGCTTCTTTTTGGGTGCTGAAGAAAAATTGTGAGGCGCGCATGGTATGGTCTAATATGAAAAAATCAAAGACCGAATTTTACATTTAATCAGTCGGTTAGTCAGCAACTCTTATTGTGGGCTTTTAGGGATATGCTTAAAGCACGAGTGGCTGATTGGAAACTTCATTTTTTCTGCGTAGATTGCTATTTGCAGAATCATTTTCAGGGAAATATTTTTCCAGCTCGGCGCTAATCTGGCTGATACCTTGCAGTACGCCACCTTCAAATTCACCGCGCCTAAAACTCACTTCCATGTCGTGGCAAATGGCATTCCATCGTTCATATCCAACATGTTTATCAATACCGCGATCGGCGATAATTTCCACATCGTTGTCTGCTAATAACAAATAAATCAGCACGCCATTATTGTGTTCTGTATCCCAAATACGCAACAAACTAAACAGCTCAATTGCACGTTTGCGCGGTGTTTTGTTAAACACAATTTCATAGATATCGAGGCCAGATTCCACCACAAAGCGAATTTCACCGGTGTGACGCTTTTCGCTGTCAGTAATCGCTTGTTCTATTACGCCCAGCCCTATGTCGCAAAAATAGTGACGCACTTGCCAAGGATGGCTCAACAAATGTTCAAAAAAGCGAGAGAGACGATTGCGATTTTTCATAATAGATTACCAGTCCCCACTTGCGCCGCCGCCGCCAAAATCGCCGCCACTGCCGCCGCCCCACGAACTGCCACCAGAACTATCTCCAGAACGACCACCTAATCCACCACCGTAATAGCCACCGCCACGATGAATACCGCCGCCACTGCCAAATAACCAGGGAATGAATAACGAGGCGATAAACGCCGCTATCCCAACGGTGATGCCTGCTGACATACTTGCCACCAGCGCTGCTGCTACACCCATGGCACTGCCAGTTGCTGCGGACCCAAAGAATCGACCTAAAAAGCCTTGGAAAAACATGGTTAGAAAAAGCGTACCGACGACAAACAACGCCAGCATGTTTTCACCACCTATTTTCCCGCCGCCTTGCTTTGCCTCTGGCGCAGGCAAGGCCTCACCTTCGATTATTTTTGTCAGTGTATCGACGCTGGCATCAATGCCACCATAAAAGTCGCCTTGCTTAAAGTGCGGCTTCATGATGTCGCTAATGATGCGCTTCGCGTAAACATCGGGAATGGCGCCTTCTAGGCCGTAGCCCACTTCGATACGCATTTTTCGGTCATTTTTTGCCACCAGAATGAGCACTCCATCATCTGATTTTTCGCGTCCTAACTTCCATTTTTCAGCTACACGGATGCTGTACTGCGCAATATCTTCTGGTTCAGTGGTGGGGATGATTAAAACAGCAATTTGACTGCCTTTTTTGGCTTCGAAAGCGGCTATTTTGCTCTCAAGTGCTGCCTGCTCTTGTGCGCTAAGCGTACCGGTGAGATCAGTCACCCGAGTGCTGAGTTGGGGAATATCAACCAATGCAAACGCCATGCGCGACGCTAATAACAGCATCGCGCATAAAGCAAACAGGCTAAGTTTAAAGTGGCGCATGGGCGGCTTTAATCATTTAAAAACTGAACGTTTTAAGAATGTTAAAATGCCTAACTCTATTTTTTATCGCTAAAATCCACTGTTGGTGCCACAGAAATCGCTTTTTCATTTTCAACAGTGAATGATGGTTTAGCTTTATAACCAAACATCATTGCCGTGAGGTTTTCAGGGAATGAGCGCACCGCAACGTTATATTCTTTAATAGTTTCAATATAACGATTACGCGCAACCGTGACACGATTTTCTGTGCCTTCAAGCTGGGCTTGCAAGTCCCTAAAACCTTGGTCAGCTTTTAAATTTGGGTAATTTTCTGCCACTACCATCAAACGAGATAACGCACTAGTCAATTGGCCTTGCGCTGCTTGGAATTTTGCAAAGGCTTCCGGGTCATTCAACAGCTCTGGCGTTACTTGCATGCTACCCACTTTGGCACGCGCTTCTGTGACTTGTGTCAGCACTTCTTTTTCATGTTCTGCATAACCTTTCACCACGTTCACCAAGTTTGGTACCAAATCGGCACGACGCTGGTATTGATTCAACACTTCGGACCAACTGGCTTTTGAAGCTTCATCTAATGTTTGAAAGTTGTTATAGCCGCAACCTGATAAATTTAATAACAATAAAGCTGCGAATAATTTTAAGGTGATTTTTTGCATGTTCATTCCTTTTTGAGCCAAGTGACAAAACTGAAGGTCGTTAATAAAAATATGCCTTCAAACGATCATTCAAAGCTGATTATATTCTATATGTACGTGGAGCTAAACTTGTAAATTTCAATTGTTTACAAAAATATTGCCTGAAAAATTTCCGTGCTGTTAAGTCACTTACAAATCTTGTATGGCTTGCATCGCAAAACATAAATCTTGCCACGCTTTTGCTTTATCGGACAAATTTTCCAATAAATGGCCTGCATGATAGGTGGCGACTAACTTTACGCCCTCAAATAAATGTAATTTTCCGCGCAAATGATCTAAAGTTTCAGTAGATTGCAGCATGGCTTGCGCTGTAGCTTCGCCCATCGTAATGACCAGCTTAGTGTGATTGGCGTTAATAATCTCAGCAGTACTTGCCGTTACAACTGCTATTTTCGGTTTAATGCGCATGGCTTTGTAGATATTTTGTAACAGTTGTGCCTCTTCTGCGCTCTGCTCAGCGTTTGGCAGCACAAATAACCAAAGCCCATCTTCGCTAACGACGTGTGAAAATACTTGTGGCGCTATTGCCTCAACATCATCGGCAATTATTTCTGTCGAAGGAGCGTTAATAGTCACATCCTTAACATCTATTTGCTGAACTCTATTTGTCGTAACTTCACTCTTCGCTAAAGTGACAGGCTCCAACTTTTCTGCCAAGGGTACGCGTAACAGCCACATGGGTAGCAACTCCAACTCTCTTAGCCTATCTTCACGCGTCATCATATTCACAGCGCCAATCCCATCAAAACCGCATCTTCGCGACCCGATTTAAATATTTTTGGGTCTGCTGGATAATAGCCGCGCCGAATCGCCATTTCATTAAACCCCCTATTTTCGTATAAAGCGATAGCTGAAATATTACTTGGACGCACTTCTAAAAATAGATTCGCTGCTTTATGATATTTGGCAATTTGTATCATGTGTTCTAACAGCAATCGGCCTAAACCCTGTTTTTGATGGCTTTTTGCCACACTTAAATTCAATAAATGCGCTTCATCCAGTACCATCATTAATAAGGCATAGCCAATAATTTTTTCATGCTCAAGTAACACCCAAGCACTATAGCCTGAATTCAATGAATCATTAAAATTGCCACGTGACCAAGGGTATGGGTAAATGTGTGGCTCAATCGCCATAACCGCATCCAAATCGTCCATTTGCATTGGGCGCAAGGATACATTGGCACGAAATTGATTGCTTGGTTTTAACTGCACACTCACAGGCGCAATCCTTGCTCGCGCTCAACGGTTTTAAGCGCCACACGATTACGAATGTAAATTGGCATCGCTTCACTGGCAGATTTGGCGCTGCCACTGTTGAAAATGGGCTGTGCTAATTTGAGTATCGCACTTGCTGTCGGTAACAATAGTGGCTGCGTTGTTTGCAATTGGTCAGCATAAACTGTACTTAACTGCTCGCCGTAAGTTTGCCAACCGCTGCCAGCGCCAACCCAGCCAGCACTTTGTATGGCAGGCACATCTTCAGGCTTGTACAAATTAGGTGCAATCATGGTTTGCCACTCGCCAGCAACTTTCTCATAGACCGCGTGGTACACCTCGCCCATGCGGGCATCTAAACATGCGATGACTTTTTCTGCACAGCTCGCTTCGGCTAAGGCCAGCAATGTGCAAATGCTCACTACGGGCAAATTCGCGCCAAAACCCAAGCCCTGCGCCACGCCTGCCGCAATGCGCACACCTGTAAATGAGCCCGGGCCGGCGCCAAAAGCAATACCGTGCAAATCTTTTAATCGCATCTTTGTGCTATTGAGCAACGCTTGTATCTGCGGCAAGATAATTTGCGAATGCGTTTGCCCAGCATTGATGTCGAATACAAAAGTCTCATCGCCCTTGGATAGCGCAAGCGATAGATATTCGGTAGAGGTATCAAATGCGAGTAAATTCACGTTAGTTTAATGCTCATTTTTATCAGTCGCTATTTTGCCACGCATCTGCTTAATTTGCCCGCGTTGTGTCTTACTTTCTAAGCGCCGCTGCTTAGACCCATAACTAGGCCGCGTGGCGTAGCGCATCGGTTTCACTTGGTTTGCGGCGTTAATAATCTCATGTAAACGCTTGATTGCATCTTTTTTATTCGCCTCTTGCGTACGGTATTGCTGTGCTTTTAATACCAACACACCTTCATCAGTGATACGACTATCTTTTAAATGTATTAAGCGCGCCTTCAACCAACCACTCAAACTCGAAGCAGGAATATTAAACCGCAAATGAATCGCGCTGGACACTTTATTCACATTCTGCCCGCCCGCACCCTGTGCGCGGATGGCGGCGAGTTCGTATTCGATTTCGGGGATTAAAATCATGATGGCGTCAGTTTATCAGAAAAAATATGGCGCATAATCATCATAAAAAACAACCATTTCACAACATGTTAAAAACAGATTCTTTTAGCTAAATTTTGCCTATCTTTCCAAGCACTGCCCTGTAAGCCTTTATTTACAAGGCTAGCAGGGCAATGTTTATCGCTCGAGGGATTCAGGCGGTAATTTTAAAATTTTTTGCACCAATACATCACCATTAACATTCGTAATTTCTATTACATTTCAAAAAACGCCTGCACATCCGCCAACACCCTAGTTCGCTTAAACGGTGGTAAGCTTTGCCAGATTTTTTTACCGTAAGATTTTGTAATCAATCGCGGGTCGCAAATCATTAGCACCCCTCTATCATTCTCATCGCGTATCAGCCGCCCTGCGCCTTGTTTGAGGGTGATGACCGAGTAAGGCAACTGATATTCCATAAAAGCATTTTTGCCTTCTGCGTTGAGTTTATCGACCCGCGCTGATAACACAGGGTCGTCTGGTGGAGCGAATGGCAGTTTGTCGATAATCACCACACTTAGCGCTTCGCCGCGCACATCGACGCCCTCCCAAAAGCTTTGGCTACCAACTAGCACGGCGTTGCCTAAAGTGCGAAAACGGTCTAATAATTCGGTACGTGAGCTTTCGCCTTGCAATAGCAACGGGCTTTCGATACCATTTTCAGCAAAAGCCTCTTTTAATAAAGCGTGAATTTCGCGCATGGCGCGTAAACTGGTGGACAGCACAAAAGCGCGGCCACCACTGGCTTGCAATACGGGCAGTGCGGCGGCCACGACACAGGCGGTGTAGCTGGGACTGTTCGGGTCTGGCATGTCGGGTGGCACATAAAAAAGTGCTTGTTCCTGATAATTAAAAGGGCTATCCCAAAAGCCCGTTTTAGCTGCGTGCAAGCCCATTTGTGCGATGTAATGACTGAAATCGCTCTTCACTGCCAATGTGGCTGAGGTGAATATCCAGGCGCGTGGCTGCGCGTTAAGCTGTTTGCCAAAGCCTTCTGCCACGCTGAGCGGCGTAGCGTGTAATTGGACCGAGTGCGTGAACACTTCTACCCAGCGCACTAAGTTATTGTTTTCTGCGGATTGCCAGCGGCTGAATAAATCCTGTAACGCTTGACTGCGTTGCCAACATTTTTCCAGCAAAGGGTCGCGTGCGGCTTGCGTTTCAAGGACTTTAGCCAAATCTTTTAGCTGAGCTAACATGTGATTAAAAGCGTCTTCAAAACCCTTGAGTGCTAAGGCTTTTTGCACAGGCAAGCGAGAACCTTCGTATGCAAAAATCAAACGGAAATCTTTTGCGGCTTTTTCTAAAGTGGCAATCACTTTACTTAGCTCAACGCAATCTTTTGCTACGGTTAAATAGGCGGCGGTGCAATCTCGTGCGAGTTCCTGCAATTGGCTGGTGGAAACATCTTCACCAAAAAATAAGCCTGCCACTTCTGGCAACTGGTGTGCTTCATCAAAAATGACAGTATTTGCGCTAGGTAAAAGCTCAGCCACACCTTCATCACGTAGCATGACATCGGCGAAAAATAGGTGGTGGTTAACCACCACCACATCCGCTGCAAGCGCTTGTTTACGCGCTTCCATTACAAAGCATTCTTTATAATAAGCGCAATCGCCGCCTAAACAATTATCCCGCGTTGAAGTCACGCTCGCCCAAATCATGGCGTTTTCTGGCACGGTATTAAGCTCGCTTTTATCACCCGTTTTGGTATTTTCAGCAAAAGTTTTGATTATGTGCACATATTTTGCATCTTCACGCGAGGCAAAACGCCCTTCTTGCTCGGCGCGCTCAAGGTGGTAATGACACACATAATTGGCACGGCCTTTCAGCATAGCAACGGTGACTGGCACTTTGAGCGCATCGCGCACATTCGGTAAATCGCGGTTGTACAACTGGTCTTGCAAGTTTTTGGTGCCCGTAGAAATAATCACCTTACCGCCCGTGAGTAGCGCGGGCACTAAATAAGCGAAGGTTTTACCCGTGCCAGTACCCGCCTCAGCGACTAGCTGCGTGTTATGTTCGATGGCGTCGCTAATGGCCAATGCCATTTCTAGCTGCTGCGTACGCACGTTATAGCCTTCAATATGGCTTGCTAAAATGCCGTCTTTTTCAAATACGTGGCGGAGGGTGAGTTCACTCATAATGGTGGCAATTATCCCATGACTTGGCACGCATCACTTGGCATATCGACTGAATTTATAATGAAAATTCGGCCATTACTTTGCAATTTTTAGTTATGTTCTTATAATTGATTGGTGACTAACCTTATTCAAACGCGATTTTTTGTGTGCTTGCTGCTCGTTTTATGCGTTGCATCTTGCACAACAGTTACGCCTGCTCCTGCAGGCAAAACACCCTATGCGGACATTGATAACCCTGAACAATGGTCTGGCCGTACGCGTGAAGTGTTGATGAATGCTCTTAGCCTGACGGGCGTTAAATATGCTTACGGCGGCAACACGCCTGAAACTGGCTTTGATTGCAGCGGTTTTGTAGGTTATGTGTTCAAGCAAGCAGCGAGCTTAACCCTGCCGCACAGCGCACAGGCCATGAGTCTGCTGGGCAAATCAATTCCTAAAAATGAATTACAACCAGGCGATTTAGTATTTTTTAACACGGTTAAAACAGCGATTTCTCATGTAGGCATTTACATGGGAAATAATCGCTTCATACACGCCCCTAGTGCTGGTGGTAATGTGCGCGTTGAAAATATGAAAGAAGGCTATTGGGCGACCCGTTATAGTGGCGCCCAAAGGCTAGTGAATACCTCTGACAGCGATCAAGTAAATAACGAGTAAAACCCCATAAATAATGGCTAAAATTAGAGGTCTTTCCGGACACTGCCCTGCGAGCCTTGTAAACAAGGGCTTGCAGGGCAGCGTTTTTCTCTCGAGTGTTTTTTAGACTATTTTAAAACTTAATCAACACGTAAAAACTGCTTATTTTTATTGCCTATTTTTAAGGTGAGATTCTATCGCTATGTCCTAAATCTCGACCGGGGTCAATGACATCTCGCACCAATTGTTTCACCTCTTTAGCCTCAGGAAAACGCCCTTCAACCTTACGGGAGTAAATAAGCTGTCCATTTAACGTAATATCAAATATGCCACCGGTGCCAGGTTTTAGCGCAACGCTGGTTAACACTTGCTCAAAAGTGGTCAGCAGCTCTTGCGCCAGCCAGGCGGCACGCAACAGCCAGCGACATTGTGTACAGTAATAAATTTCAATGTGATAGGCTGGCAAAGCATTAAGAGTAGTCAATTTAGCAGTCCTTGCTGGTATACTTTGATTTACTATACATAAATATAATCAGTAAGTTTGAAACTAATCAAACTTACTGGGGCTCATAGCCAAGTGGATCATCTTTAGTTAGGAATAATCATACATGCAAGTCAAACATAAATATCACGGTTTTACTAAAATGGGCTTAGTCGCTTCAGGCTTGCTGTTAGGCTTTATGTTGAGCTTAACTTATTCTGCCGTAGCTGAAAAAATGGCCAAGCCGCAATTGCCGCTGGAAGATTTGCGTGCGTTTGCCGAAGTGTTTGGCAAAATCAAAACAGACTATGTAGAACCTGTTGAAGATAAAAAGCTGATTTCGGAGGCCATTAGCGGCATGCTGACTGGTTTAGATCCGCATTCTACCTATATGGATTCAGATGCTTTTAAAGACATGCAAGCCACCACACAAGGTGAATTTGGTGGCTTAGGCATTGAAGTGGGTATGGAAGATGGTTTAGTCAAAGTGATTTCACCGATTGAAGATTCTCCTGCTTATGCTGCTGGCATCAAAAGCGGCGACCTCATCATGAAATTGGATGAAAAACCCGTCAAAGGCATGACCTTGAATGATGCGGTTAAAATTATGCGCGGCAAGCCAGATACGCCGATTGTACTCACCGTGCTACGCAAAAACGAAACAAAACCGCTCATCATTACTTTGGTTCGCGCAATCATTAAAAACAAAAGTGTGAAATATAAAATGATTGAACCAGGTTTTGCCTATGCGCGTGTGACACAGTTTCAAGAGCGCACAGGTGAAGACCTCGCAAAGGCTATCAAGACCATGCATGATGAAAACAAAGGTCCATTCAAGGGCTTTGTGCTTGATTTACGGAATGACCCAGGTGGCTTATTAAATGGCGCTGTAGGGGTTTCCGCTGCGTTTTTGCCTAAAGATACCTTAGTGGTCTATACCGAAGGTCGCGCACCTGACTCTAAAATGAACCTCACCGTGAACCCGGAAAATTATGTACGTGGCGGCATTACCAACGACTACATGCGTGACATCCCAGCGGACTTAAAAACTGTACCGATGGTCGTGTTGATTAACGCGGGCTCTGCGTCGGCTTCTGAAATTGTTGCAGGGGCGTTGCAAGACCACAAGCGCGCGACCCTAGTAGGTGTGCGTACTTTTGGTAAAGGTTCTGTGCAAACGATTATGCCGATGAACAACGGCGCAGCGATTAAACTCACCACAGCGCGCTACTTTACGCCTAAAGGCCGTTCAATTCAGGCAAAAGGCATTGAGCCTGACTATTATGTTGAAGATGGCACGGATCAAACTTATAACATTCATGAGGCAGATTTAACACGTCATATCAGCAATCCAACCGATGCTAAATCAAAAGAGATTGCCAATGGCGCGCCAGTAAAACCAGAAGCAAAAGCGCCTGCCGTAGATGCCGCTAAAGCAGAAGCTGCCAAAGCTAAATTAAACGAGAAAAAATATGCGGAGCCAACCGCACCAATTGAACCTGCAAGCAAAGATGACCTTCAATTTGCACAGGCCATGAACTTTCTTAAAGGCAAACCTGTGGTTCAGTCTGAACTCCCTAAAATTGAGGCTGCGATAGCTAAATAAAATTTAGCCCAATAAAAAATCCGTCATAGTGCGGATTTTTTATTGAATTACAGCTGTTAAAAATATCACCATATCCCTTCTTTTTTGATACCTACATCGTTAATCCAGAAAAAATCGTACATTCCTTGGCTTCAAATACACTGTTTCGCCTTCTCTCAAGTTAAGCTGACTATAGTGTTCTCGCGTGAGTTCTGCTTCAATGAACGTATCCACGTCTTCACGCTTTAACTCTAAGCGCACGACGGAACCTGCTGAATGTACATAAGTGAGCTTTGCCTTAAAGGCCGCATCGCTTGCATCGCGACTAATATCGATATCGTGGGGTCGTGCAAAAGCTTGCACCGCACTATCATGCGTTTGAGCAAACTCAGTCACTGGCACTTCAAGCGAACCCAATTTAGCTACGCCCGCATTTACGCGCCCTTCAAACGCATTCACATTACCTAAAAACTGGTACACAAACGGCGTGGCAGGGCTGTCATAAACATGTTGAGGTGTGCCAATTTGCTCTATTTTGCCTTGGTTCATGACCACAATGGTATCGGCCACTTCGAGCGCTTCTTCTTGATCGTGCGTCACAAATACGCTGGTGACATGCAATTCATCATGCAGACGGCGCAACCAACGGCGCAACTCCTTTCGCACTTTGGCATCCAACGCGCCAAATGGCTCATCAAGCAACAACACTTTTGGTTCTACCGCCAAAGCACGTGCTAAGGCAATGCGCTGACGCTGTCCTCCAGAAAGCTGAGGTGGATAACGATCTGCCAGCCAATCCAATTGCACCAAGTTTAATAGCTCATGTACACGCCGCTTAATCTCCGTATCATTCGGGCGTGTATGTTTAGGGCGAACACGCAAACCAAACGCCACATTCTCAAACACCGTCATGTGGCGGAACAGCGCATAGTGCTGAAATACAAACCCGACCTCTCTCTCACGTACAGCGCGCTCGGTGGCATCTTTTCCATAAAAATGGATACTGCCACAATCAGGCGTTTCTAAGCCAGCAATAATGCGTAACAATGTTGTTTTTCCACAACCCGAAGGCCCCAGTAGTGCCACCAGCTCACCCGTGGGCACTTCTAGCGAGACATTATTGAGGGCACTAAAACTGCCAAAGCCTTTTTTGATATTTTTAATTTCGATACTCATATTCGATTCCCAACTTTATTATCTTGGTTTACCCTGTGATTTCTTTTTCGATTTCTTCTGCATTTCTGGCCGCCTGCCACTCCACATAGGTTTTTAAGGCAAGTGTCACCAATGCTAAAAGTGCTAATAAAGAAGCCACTGCAAACGCAGCCGCATAGTTGTATTCGTTGTATAGAATTTCCACATGAAGCGGTAGCGTGTTAGTCAGCCCCCGAATATGTCCAGATACCACCGATACCGCACCAAATTCACCCATCGCACGGGCGTTACAAAGAATAACGCCATACAGCAAGCCCCACTTAATATTCGGTAAAGTCACATACCAAAACATCTGCCAGCCTGTGGCTCCTAATACCATTGCAGCCTCCTCTTCCTCCTTGCCCTGAGCCTGCATCAGCGGGATCAATTCGCGTGCAACAAAAGGGAAAGTCACAAAAATAGTGGCTAATACGATGCCAGGAATGGCAAATATCACTTTAAAATCATGATCAGATAACCACTCACCTACCCAGCCTTGCAAGCCAAATATCAGCACATAAATCAAACCCGCAATGACAGGCGATACTGCAAATGGCAAATCAATCAAGGTAATTAAAAAACTTTTGCCCTTAAATTCAAATTTAGCGATAGCCCAAGCCGCCGACACACCGAACACTAGGTTGAGCGGCACCGCGATGACGGCGGCTATCAAAGTAAGCTTGATGGCAGAAAGTGCATCTGGTTCTATTAACGCTGCAAAATAGGTTTGAGCGCCCTTTCTCAATGCTTCAGTAAAAACCGCTGCTAAGGGGATAAATAAAAATAGGCTTAAAAACAGTAAAGTTACTGCAATAAGGGTGTAGCGCACCCACGTAGTTTCAGAAATGGCGCGTCCACTTCCAACCTTACGGTGATATTTGCTGTATTGAGTGATCGCAGATGACATGGTTATTCCTAAATTGATTACTTAACATGTCCAAGTCGGCGATTACTCCACCACTGAAAACCGTTAATCGCAAACAGTAAAATGAAAGAAATCACCAACATTACTGCGGCTACCGCAGTAGCCCCCGCGTAATCATATTGCTCTAACTTGGTAATAATAATGAGCGGGGTGATTTCTGACACCATCGGCATATTGCCCGCAATAAAAATGACTGAACCGTATTCGCCCACCGCACGGGCAAAAGCCAAGGCAAATCCAGTAATTAATGCTGGCCAAATGGCAGGCAAAATTATTTTATAAAACACCTGCCATCGATTTGCCCCTAAACTTGCACCAGCCTCTTCCACCTCCGCACCTAAGTCTTCCAGCACGGGCTGTACGGTACGAACGACAAATGGCAATCCAATAAAAGTGAGCGCTACCACCACCCCTAACGGTGTATAAGCAACCGTGATTCCCAAAGGCTCTAGCAGGCTGCCAATCCAACCGTTTTTGGCATAAATAGCCGAGAGTGCAATACCCGCTACAGCCGTGGGCAAGGCAAAGGGGAAATCCACGAACGCATCAACTATTTTTTTTCCAAAAAAATGATAACGTGTGAGTACCCAAGCTGTCAGCAAGCCAAATACAACGTTAATCGAGGCTGCGATTAAAGACGCGCCAAATGTCAGTTGATAGGAAGCAACTACGCGAGGCGAAGCAACTGCCTCCCAAAAGTCTGCCCAATCAAGCGTAAATGTCTTAAAAAAAACAGCTGAAAGTGGGATAAGTACAATCAGGCTTAAATAAAAAAGCGTGTAGCCTAACGACAGGTTGAACCCTGGAAGTGTGCTTTTTTTTACCATATTTTAAATTCTTATATCTTGTTAAATTGGATTTGCGCACACTTTACCAGCATGCTATATATTAATTAAATACTTTTATGGCATAAAGTTATAATTATTAATTATATTAATTTTTTATCACCACTCAATTAGCCACAAATCGGCTTTGTATAAATTCAGAGGCATGTAGCTGTGAAGCTGAGTTTGATTTTCCTAAAAAACCACCCTGTATAAACGACAGGCCTGCGTGTAAGGCGATTTCCAATTGCTCTTGGCTCTCTACATTGGTAGCCACAGGAATTGCATCTAAATCTTTAATCAAGTCGGTTAAATTTTTTAGTGCGGTTCTTAAGCGAGGCTGTGTTTCGGCTTCTTTAATTAAGCTAGGATCAAATTTTATGTAATCAGGGGAAAGCTTCCATAGACGGCTTACTAATGAATGCTTATTGCCAAAATAATCAATAGCGATCTTATAGCCGCGATCATGATAATTATCAATTGCAGCAGCCAACTGCCTTTCGTAGGTAACCAAATTTTCAATCTGGTCGGTGGTGCTGTAATCCCTTATTTGAATCACAACCCGCTCTGTAGGCAAAGAATACTGGTGCAAAATACGCTCAAATACTTTACCATGTTCATTGACACTAATGAGTAAATCAGGATGCACGCTCAAAAAGAGCAGGCCTTTTTCTTGAAAAATCTGTTTGTAATTGAGCAAGTGTAAAGTGCGTACGACACGATCAAACTTGACTAATTTACCTGAAGCTTTGGCGTAAGAGTATGCGAAATCTGAGCTTGTTTCCTGAATATCACCCAAGCTTGCTTGAAGTGACGCTTCAAAACCATGTAAATCACCCTTTTCAATATCATAAATAGGCTGAAATGATGATTTAAGAATAATGCCAACAAACTTACTCACATACTCATGCTGCGTGTTGGCTTCCAAATCAAAATCATCTAAATCAAGATGCAAAGCTTCTTTTAGCTGTTCTTTCAGTAAAGTTAAACTGGCCTGCTGCTGTTGATGTTTGGTCATATTTTCTTTCTGTTATTTCGTGTAAATCTGGTCAAACGTACCACCGTCAGAGAAATGTGTTTTTTGTGCTTTTGCCCAGCCACCAAATTCTTCATCAATTTTTACTAAATTAGATTTGGGGAATTGGCTTTCATACTTTTTCCCCACAGACTCTAAAGTTGGGCGATAGTAGTTTTTAGCAGCAATTTCTTGCCCTTCTTCAGTATATAAATACTCTAAATACGCTTTAGCAACCGCTTCATTGCCATGTTTTTTAGCGAATTTATCCACCACAGTCACTGGCGGTTCAGCCAAAATAGAGAGAGAAGGCATAACAATTTCAAACTTACCTACGCCCAATTCTTTTTGTGCTAAAAAGGCTTCGTTTTCCCAAGCCAGCAATACATCGCCAATGCCGCGCTCAACAAAGGTCGTGGTTGATCCGCGTGCACCTGTATCCAGCACAGGCACGTTTTTCAGCAACTGACCTACAAACTCTTTTGTTTTTGCTTCATCACCACCAAATTTTTTCTTTGCAAACGCCCATGCGGCTAGATAATTCCATCGTGCCCCACCGGATGTTTTAGGGTTAGGCGTAATCACTGAAACACCTGGTTTTACTAAGTCATCCCAATCTTTAATACCTTTTGGGTTGCCTTTGCGCACTAACAACACAATCGTGGAAGTGTAAGGTGAACTATTGTGACCTAAGCGTTTTTGCCAATCTTTCGGAATTAGTTTACCCTTTTCATAAAGTTGATCGACATCGTAAGCCAACGCGAGTGTTGCAACATCCGCATCTAGGCCGTCGATAATGGCACGCGCTTGTTTGCCAGAACCGCCGTGCGACGTTTTAATAATGACGTCGTCGCCTGTTTTTGTCTTCCAAAAGGCTGCAAATGCTTTGTTGAAATCTTGGTAAAGTTCACGCGTTGGGTCGTAAGAAACATTGAGCAAATTAACTTCTTTTGCTAACGCTGTGGCTGGTGCTGTAACGCCATATATTGCACTGAGTAAGGCAATGGCTAATAGTGATTTTTTCATGAGTAGTCCTTAATGTTAAATAAAGTTATTTTTTGTGGTTAAACAATAACATTGCATATTTAGCCTTTTTTACGCACCCCAAAAAGATGCGTATTGATGGTTATAAAAAGGTTGATTAAAAAGCAACCTGGAAGCGAGCCAGCAATGCATCTTCGTCATCGCGGTCACGAGACCTGTTTGTTGCATTGTTATTAAGGGTTTGCGCCAGACCTTTTTGCAAAGCACCACCATCAAATGAGGTGCGAGCATAATTTAAAGATACTTTGGCGTTGTTATTTAAGTACCAGTTCAAGCCAAGCGTCCAAGTTTCTGCAGATTTTGCGCTTTTTGTTAAGTCTGCAAATGCGTTGGTGTTAGCGCTACCTTCTGCTGCATAGCGTAATGCAGCATCTTTGAAGGTGTCGTTATCAAGGTTAATTTCGCTATAGCGGGCAACCAATTCCCAAGCACCCCAGCCACCTTTATCCAAATCAAAGTCATGTTTTGGTTTAACGCCTTTGAAAGAAGCATCTTCACCAGTTAACAGATATGAAATACCAATATCCCAAGCATCATGTTTAAGGTTTTTCTTAGTACCTGCTGTAATTACAGAAGCACCTGCAGCTGCTCCACCAGCAGCAGGCGAGCCATTAGTTGCCAAACTCACATCTTGCGATACTCTTGCGTATTCAGCGATGATACCTAAAGAACCATAGTAGTAATTTGCTTGTGGTGACCAACGAATGCGCTGACCATCTGCAATCGCGTTGCTGGTATAGCGGAAAAACGTGTTCTGACCTTCTGTCACATAACTCGGTAGACCGTTGCGTGTCGCGTCAGCCGCTGTAGTATCAGTAAAGTTAAGATTTTTTTCGCCAGTAAAATCTGTCCAAGTTCCACCAATGCCAAAACCAAGACCTGAAAGTGCATTAGCACTGTCCACAAATGGAGTTGTAAACAAGCGGGCAGTATATTCACGCTCACCGTTGTATTCTGTGCCTGTGCTAATATTACCTCCATCAGCTACGCCATTCACGATACCCACGTTATAGTTCAATTTGCCTTCTAATACATCGCCAAAAACTGAAACACCTAAATCACGGTTAGGTAAAATGGCATTCGTTACATAGCTACGTTCAACAAATTTAATATCTGCACCACTTTGCAAACGCTCTAAGCCAACTGAACTTTTGAATTTACCTGCACGCACATTCAATGCTGGGCTTAAATTAGCATCTACATAAGCATCTACAACACTTGCACTACCACCCGCAAATTCTGGGGTAAAGCGGAAACCGTATTTACCTGAAACCTTACCCTCAATAGTTGGTCGCACACGACGTAATAATGAAGTGTCTTCAGCCGTATGAAAACCATCTGCGTTTAAATTACCAGCTCGTTCATTTGTACGGCCGCGCACATCATTGGCGCCATCATAATAATGACGATGATCTGCCTGTAGTAAGCCTCTGAATTTAATCTCGTTTTTACCATCTGGCGAAGCGAATGAAAAACCGCTACTGCTTGCTTTTACTACTGGTGTAGTTAGCTTCGCTGCGGCGGCAACCTCATCACCATTTTCGCCCTTACGTTCAAGAATTTTTACTTTTTGGCTAAGATCTTGTACTAGACTACGCAATTCTTCTAATTCCGTGCTGTCGTTTGCAAACGCCAAGCTCGGGCTTGCGACTAAACCAGCTAACGCTAAAACATAAACTACTTTTTTATACTGCATATTAAATCTCCTTATATTCTTCTAGTGGACTAGTCAGTTCTTTTCAATACTGATGATGAGCTCCCGAAATCAGGTCGCTATATATTTTTTCGATTACTTTGTTTTTTGTTCAAAGCGTACTTTTTCTCGACGTTCTATCTGCGTTACTCTCCCGTCATGCACCGTAACTTCGATTGAGCCGTAGCCTGTTTGCTGTTGAACCAGTGCAATTGCACGCGCAACGGCTTGTATTACGTCGTCGTCTATTTCAGGCAAACCCTTTGATTTGTTTAAACTCATCTAAATATGTGCTTTTCTAAAGAATGTCCGCACTTTAGCAGAGCTTATTAATACGATTAAATACTTTGTCATTATATTTTTATAACTAAATGGAATATAAGTACTGAGATTTAAAATACCTTTAGTCTTTACATAAGCGCTAGACTTTAAAGGTGACGCTAGGTTTATAATGTCGCATGGCACTCACCATCAAAGAATTAATCATCGAAGCTGACCGCTGCGTCGCATGCGGATTATGTTTGCCGCACTGCCCTACTTATCGTAAAACCGGTTCCGAAGCTGATTCTCCTCGTGGCCGCATTCAATTGATGCGCGCCGTGGCGCAAGATATTCTGCCGAATAACGACCGATTTAAAGCGCATATTGATTTATGTTTAAGCTGCCGTAGTTGTGAATCCAGTTGCCCAAATAACGTGAATTACGGTGCGTTGGTAGATACTACACGTGCGCTTTTTGTGCAGAAAAGAAGTGTTTGGTTTACGCTGGCCAAGCCGTTTATTCGGCATCGTTTTTTGGCCAAATGCGTCTCTTGGCCAGTTTGGCTCATGCAACAAAGCAGGCTGGATGGCTTACTCACATTCATTAGTCCTGCAGCAAAACTATTACCAAAGTTTGAACAACCCACCGCGTGGAAACCGTACTATCGAGCAACGGCCGAAAATAAGGGGGCTGTGAGTCTATTTTTAGGCTGCACGACGAGCGCGCTTGATAGCCAAACACTCAAAGCCAGCATTTACGTACTGAACAAACTTGGCATCGATGTCCATGTTCCTACCAAGCAAACCTGCTGTGGAAGCATTGCCAGGCAAGCAGGTGATACAGAAGAATCCACGCAATTAGTCGCAGCCAATCAGGTAAGCTTTGATCCTGCTATGCCCATACTCACCGTAGCTAGTGGTTGCGGTGCGGGCCTGAACGACTATTTACCGACCCACAACATTCAAGACATCAGTGCATTTTTGGTCAATTGCGATTGGTCTAACACGCCTATTGAACCTTTAAATACCCAACTATTCGTACAAGACCCATGCACATTAAGAAATGTACAAAAAAGCCATTCCGCCGTGTATGAGCTACTTAAAAAAATACCCGAAGCCAGAATCAGCCCGTTGGCTGGCAACAGCCAATGCTGCGGTGGTGCAGGTGCTTATATGCTCAGCCAAAGTGACATGGCTAACCG
This sequence comes from Methylotenera sp., assembly GCA_049643685.1. Classification (GTDB taxonomy): domain Bacteria; phylum Pseudomonadota; class Gammaproteobacteria; order Burkholderiales; family Methylophilaceae; genus Methylotenera. The sequence continues at coordinate 9,694 of JBARQL010000052.1, read as the reverse complement.
ATTACTGAGTGATAAAATATCAGCCATTAAAGCAAATAATGTCGCTATACTAGCTACCTCAAACATCGGTTGCGGCTTGCACATTGCGAATGGTTTGCGACAACAAGAGTTAAGCGCTTCAGTGTTGCATCCGATACAAATCATTGCAGCGCAAATGGGATTTACAGGCACAATTTAGGCGTACACTATCAATATGTTAAGTCACTATCACCATGTTAAATAAATTGGATTCACTGATTATTGAGTTCGACACAGGCTTACGTACGTTGCTGGCTAAACCGCGTAGCGTACGTCCGCATCCTGATGTTGACGTTGCTGAGTCGGCGCTATCTGAAGTAGAAAAAAAACAGGTGAGCGCCCTCATGCGCATTAACCACACGGGTGAAGTCTGCGCGCAAGCACTATACAGTGGCCAATCGCTCACCGCGAAAAACGCGGCCACCAGCAGCACCATGCAACAAGCAGCACGCGAAGAAACCGAACATTTGGCTTGGTGTGAATCACGCCTTACCGAACTCGGCGGGCGAACCAGCCTACTCAATCCGCTGTTTTACGCTGGATCATTTGCGTTAGGCGCGTTTGCTGGTGCGCTTGGTGATCAATGGAGTTTGGGTTTTTTAGAAGAAACCGAAAAACAGGTAGGCGCACATTTAGCCAGCCACTTACAACAGTTGCCTGAAGCGGATGAAAAAACGCGTAAAATTATTGAGCAAATGCAGATTGACGAAGCGCATCACGCCGACGAAGCCAAACAACTCGGCGCAGCCACTTTGCCTGCACCGGCAAAGTTTTTAATGAAGCAAGCGTCAAAACTGATGACAGCTTCCACCTATTATTTATAATGAAATATTCAAAAAAGGTAAGCCTACATGCAAAAATTTAGCGACGTTTTACTCACACTTGAGGATGCCTCGCACGTGAAGCGTATTGCGCTATTCAATCAAGATGGCAGCCCAGCAGGGGTGATTGATAACAAACCTGGCAGCCAAGGCTCCGTTAAGGTGTATTACCACCTGTTTCGCATGTATGGTGAAATTTCTTTAGATGCCGCCGTAGAAGGCTTAAGTTTGTATGCCGAGCACGCAGAAGATGCTGAAAATTGTCCTGGCAAACATCCAAACGTCGATCGGTTGCTCAATATTTTAGAAGATGAACAACCACTGACTGTGGAAGTGACTGAGGTTAAATCTGAGGTTTAATCTTAGCCTTAACAGCTTAAGAATTTAAAACTTGGGAGCTACTGATCTTTTAGTGGTTAGATGTTACTGAAATAATCAATTTTTCCACGTTATTTTCAATCCATCTTATTTCGATGCCCTGTAAGCCTTGTAAATAAAGGCTCTCAGGGCAGAGTTTTTCTCTCGAGCGTTTTTTGAGCGTTTTTCTGGCTAACTAAATTCTGGCGATTTAACTTCAAAACTATGGGTAATTTCCACAGATTTCGATAACATAATCGAGGCTGAACAATACTTCTCAGCCGATAATTTCACTGCGCGTTCCACTTGCGTTTCATTTAAATTGTTGCCCGTAATCACAAAATGCACGTGAATTTTGGTAAACACTTTAGGAATCTCATCGGCGCGGGTCGCATCAATTTCCGCCACACAATGCACAATCGGCTGACGGGCTTTTTTCAGTATCGCGACAACATCAAACGAAGTACAGCCACCCATGCCAATGAGCAACATTTCCATGGGGCGCATGCCAATATTGCGGCCGCCATTTTCTGGCGCACCATCCAATACCACTGCATGACCCGTTTCAGATTCGCCGACGAAGCTGACACCGTCTATCCATTTAACGCTTACATGCATTATTTTCCCCTCAAGGAGCGCAATTAATTGCGCGAAAGCCATCTGATTTAATTTCGATTTCTTTCGCGATTTAAAAATTGCTCCTACATCAATTATTTAACGTCTAGCAATTCAACATCAAAAATTAAAGTTGCATTGGGTGGAATCGCACCACCCGCGCCACGTGCACCATAACCCATTTCTGAAGGAATAATCAACGTACGTTTGCCGCCTACTTTCATTCCTGCAAAACCTTCATCCCAGCCTTGAATCACTTGACCTTGTCCTAAGCCAAAGTTGAACGGCTGACCGCGATCTACACTGCTATCAAATTTTTTGCCTTTGTGACCTTCTGCCGCTACGTCATACAACCAGCCGGTGTAATGCACGCTGACATTAAAGCCGGGTTCTGCTTCGCGACCCGTGCCAACTTGTGTGTCGATTTTCTGTAGTTCAGTGATTTCTGTCGTCATTGCTGTGGTTTCCTTTGTCGTTGTTTTAGTCGTATCTGCATTGCAAGCGCTCAGCGAAAATGCTAAACCACTCGCTAATAACACATTGAATAGCTTCATTGGTTAATCCTATCTCGTTATTTAATCCAAAAAATACAAGCGCTATGATACCTTAAACACGCCAAAGTTCGCGTGCCTTCAATAAGCCTAGACTTACTAAATAATACAAATTACGGCTGTTGATGCACCCATTCTATCAGCGCATCTTGTGCGTTTTTACTGGCGCCCGCTTTAGCATGGTTGACCAGCATCACTAGCACATGGCGATGATTATTCGCATCCAGCACATAACCTGCAATGGCACTAACGCCGTCCAGTGAGCCAGTTTTCAAGTGCGCATGGTTGGCGGAAGCACTATCATTCAGGCGTTTTTTAATCGTACCATCTTGCGCTAAAATTGGCAGAGAAGCCATGAGTTCAGGCATCACCGGGCTAATGTAGGCACTGACTAACATCTGGCCTAAATGCTCTGCGCTGATGCGCTCGATGCGTGATAAGCCTGAACCATTTTCAACCACCAATTCATTGGCCGCCAATGATTTCCCATTTAAGGATTTACTCGCTAGCCAATCTTTAAGCACCGCTGCGCCTTTGGCTTCAGTCGCCGGCGTGCCTAATTTTTCCGCGCCGATGGTCAACAATAACTGTCGCGCCATTAAGTTATTACTCCACTTATTGATATCGCGTTCCACATAACCGAGTGGATCCGAAAATTGCTCAAGGACTTTAACTGCGCTACTGGGCATGTCCTGGATTTTTAGCTGCCCATTAAACTTGCCCCCTAATTCTTTCCAAAGTTTTTTGAATGTATAAAACGCATATTGATCATCATCAAATACGCTGAGTTCTAAATATCGCTCGCCACAATCGGGTGAAATTGACCCATTAAAAGTCACCGTTGCGCGGTTGGCTTTAGGGGTTACTGTATAGCCAAAACGATTGCGCCACTCGCCACAAGCGCCAAGGGCTGGTTTCATGTTGTTGACAATCTGCACTTCCGGCAACTCAAATTCCTGGCTCACATTGACATTCGTTTCTGTCGCCATAAACTTAAAACTCGTGTTACGGCCATTCACCAAGAATGCACTCGGCTCAGCGTTATAAGCGCGCCAAGTTTCATCGTCAAAAGTCTTTCTTGCGCCCACATTTTTGGCAAAATAACTTTTATCAACGATTAAATCCCCCTTGATTTGCTTGATCCCTGCCTGCTGCAAACTCATGAGCATGCGCCAAAACTCTTGCGCCTTAAAACTAGGATCGCCGTAGCCTTTAATGATTAAATGGCCATCCAGCACACCATTCCTCACCTGGCCCTCTCTATAAATTTCAGTTTTCCAGCGATAAGCTGGTGTAAGCAAATCCAGCGCGGCGTTAGTGGTCACAAGCTTCATCACGCTGGCCGGGTTCATACTTTTATCTGCATTGTGGCTAAGAATGGCATTTTTTCCTTCAACCGCCTGCACATACACCGACACATTTTGCTGTGGAATGCCTGCATTATTGAGCGCGCTCACAACAGTGTCAGGCAACTCAGCATTGGCAAAAAAACAAGTCAATAGCAAGGTCATTCCTGCATACAACTTTGCAAGTGGTTTAGCACTTTCCAAATTGGGGTAACCTTGTGGTGCGAAAATGGCAATCCAGTTTTTATCTTTCAAAAAAACTTTCATATTGAATTTTTCACAGCTTCTAAAGTCGCGTTTATCATAAAATCAATTTCTGCCTCGGTAATGGTATAGGGCGGCATTAAATAAACCGTGTTGCCAATTGGGCGCAACAATAAACCATGCTGCATTGCAGCCTGATAACATTGCTTAGCGAACAATGCATTCTGCGTGTCGACATCAAAAGCGAATATCATGCCTTGACGCCGCAGATACTGGATTGGCAAGTCAGTAAGCACTTGCATTTTAGCTTGAATCAACGCGGATTTTTCACGATTTTTTTGTAAAATATTGTCTGATTCAAAAATCGCCAAAGTCGCCAATGCCGCACTGCAGGCTAATGGATTACCGGTATAACTATGGCTATGCAAAAAACCGCGTACAGTACTGTCATCATAAAAAGCTTGATAAACTTTATCGGTGGTTAACACAGCGGATAAAGGCAAATAGCCGCCTGTGATACCCTTGGATAAACAAATGAAATCAGGGCTAATTTCCGCCTGTTCACAAGCAAACATCGTCCCAGTTCGCCCAAAACCAACAGCAATTTCATCTGCAATTAAATGCACATCATATTGGTTGCAAATCTCGCGGATGCGACGCAAATAGACAGGATGATACATACCCATGCCCGCAGCGCACTGAATAAGGGGTTCCACGATAAAAGCCGCCAAATCGGCATGATGTGCTGCGACATAATTTTCTAAAGCCTGTGCACATCTCAAGGCAAACGCTTCTGCACCTTCGCCAGCCTCAGCCAACCTGAAATCAGGGCTAGGCATTTGGGCTGACTGCATCAATAGCGGCGCGTAAGTATCTTTAAATATCGCCACATCCGTCACGCCCAGCGCGCCAAGCGTCTCTCCGTGATAACTATTTTGCAGGCTGATAAATTTGGTTTTATTTGACTTGCCTGGGATTCCAGAATATAGGTTTCGCCAATAATGAAAACTCATCTTCAACGCAATTTCAGTCGCACTCGCACCGTCACTCGCATAAAACGCATGGCCTAAACCCGTCAGTTTGGCTAATTTTTCTGACAACTCCACAACTGGTTCATGGGTAAACCCCGCCAACATCACATGCTCTAAAGTATCTAGCTGGTGCTTGATCGCATCTTTAATTTTAGTATTATTGTGCCCGAATAAATTCACCCACCACGAACTCACCGCATCACAATAACGCTTGCCTTCAGCATCGTACAGCCAAATGCCTTCGCCACGCGTAATAGGAATAAGCGGATAGGTTTCATGCTGTTTCATCTGCGTACATGGATGCCACACAGATTGCAGACTGCGGGTTAGAAGGGTCTGGTTAGTCATACTGTCATGCCCTAATCTGACTTAAACAATCTTTTATAAAATCCCAATATCCCACCGATAAAATAAGATGCTATGCTAATGTAAATCATCGCAACCCTTATGATTTCATCGTTACTAAACGAGCCATTTCGAATCATTAAAACACTAGTCAGTCCCGCTAGTACCAAGAAAATCAGCGCAAGAATCCAATACATTGCTTTAATAATTTTGGACGAAACAAAGTTGCTAACAGAATCATTTTTCTTTGACTTTAAATGACTCCCAAAAAGAAAATGTACTAAAAACCCCACCACTCCCATTGAAATAAACTTCATTGCATATCCTACATCCCATAACCCAAGAAGTTTAACTATTGAAGTACTCATAGCAAAAACTAAAATTGCGCCAATTAGAGAAAATACAAACTTAAAGATAATTTGCTTATTCATGTCGTCCCATCTCAAAATTCAATTAAGGTCGTCTTCACGGTGGTGCTAACCCTTAAAACAACAATCAAATAACGTAGCTCATCAAACTCATACAAAACCACATAACCTGTGCGTCCGCGAGTCTAGTAGGATGGACAAAAGTCATAGTTTGCCCACGCGGGCAATTACTTAAAACCGCGTGGGCAGAAAATCTGACTGCCCTACAAATAGCTACCTGCCTGATTCATCAAATGCTTTCTTTAGCTTCGGTTTCATTGGTATGTTCCGCAATCATTTCTATCATTAACGTTTCTGGTGTTTTATTTAGTAATTCAGCGAGCGTGTTGAAGCATGTCATCAGCGCGTCTGGTAATTCTAATCTAGTTGTCATATTTATGCCTCACTTGAGCGATGTCAAATGCAATTTATATTGCCAGAATACATAAATAAGCGCATCATTTGATGATTATTTTTGTGGCAACTGCTTAGAGGTTTCAAATGAGAACAACCATCGTATTAGATGATGATTTATTAGCCAAAGCGCAAGCTTTAACCAGTTTACAAGAGAAATCTAGCTTGGTGAAAGAGGCGTTAAAGGCCTTAATTGCGCGGGAAAGTGCACTAAGGTTGGCTAATTTAGGGGGTAGCGAGCCGCAGTTAGAAAGCGTTTCGCGCAGAAAAAGTGTTGAATAAACCATGATGGTATTGGTGGATAGCTCCGTGTGGATTGACCATTTGCGCGAAGGTGATGCAATATTGAAAGAATTACTCACGCAAAATAATGTGTTAATTCACCCTTTTGTGCGCGGCGAGTTGGCGTTGGGCAATTTACGTCAGCGTACAGAAGTTTTAGGTTTACTAGACAATTTGCCACACGCCAATATTGCAGATTATGAAGAAATTATTTTCTTCATAGAAAAACATGCTTTGTTTGGGTTAGGCATTGGCTTAATTGATGTGCACTTATTGGCGTCCACTTTGTTACAAAACAATACCTTGCTTTGGACGCGCGATAAACGCTTGCTAGCTGTAGCAATGCGCCTTAATATAGCCGCCACTTTTGATAATGAGCATTAAGCTTTAAAATTCAAACCTAATGATTAAAACTCGCAAACACTTAGAACTCCTCGCGCCCGCCCGCAATGCGGATTTTGGCATTGAAGCGATCAATCATGGGGCGGATGCGGTCTATATTGGCGGGCCTGCGTTTGGTGCGCGGGCTAAGGCGCCAAGCACGTTGGAAGATATTGCGCGCTTGGTAAAGCATGCGCGGCGTTTTCATGCGGAGATTTTTGTTGCGCTGAATACAATTTTTCATGATAACGAGTTAGAAGCCGCACGAAAGCTCACGCATGAGCTTTACGAGATTGGCGTGGATGCACTGATTGTGCAAGACATGGGTTTGCTTGAGTTGGATTTGCCGCCGATTCAGCTCCATGCCAGCACGCAAACGGATATTCGCACGGTAGAAAAAGCGGCGTTTCTTGACCAAGTCGGTTTTTCGCAAATAGTGTTAGCCCGTGAGTTAGATTTAGCCACCGTTAAAAAAATCGCGGATTCAACCAGCTGCAACTTAGAATATTTTATTCATGGCGCTTTGTGCGTGGCATTTAGCGGACAATGTTACATCAGCCACGCACACACAGGGCGTAGCGCCAACCGTGGTGAATGCTCGCAGGAATGCCGCTTGCCATTTACCTTAGAAGACCAAAATGGCCGCATTATCGGCAAAGATAAGCATTTTTTATCCATGAAAGATAATGACCAAAGTATGAACCTGCGCGCCTTGATTGACGCGGGTGTCAGCAGCTTTAAGATTGAAGGCCGCTATAAAGATTTGCCTTACGTGAAAAATGCCACCGCGCATTATCGGCAATTGCTGGATGAAATATTGCATGATAGGCCAGAATTAGCGAAGTCCTCTCACGGCGATTGCACTTACACCTTCAGCCCTCAGCCCGAAAAAACCTTTAACCGCAGCGCGACCGATTACTTTGCCAATGGTCGCCAAGCGGATATTGGCGCGTTTGACACCCCTAAATTTTCGGGCGAGTTACTAGGTAAAGTGACTAAGGTTGGCAAAGATTTTATTGAGGTCGAAACGCCCACCCAGCTACATAACGGCGACGGTGTGTGTTTTTTTGATGTGCATAAAGCGTTAGTAGGTTTGCGCATTAACACCGTAGATGGTAAAAAACTTTACCCTAACGAAATGCCCGCTGATATTCGCAACAACACCATTATCTACCGCAACCGCGACCACGCCTTTATGCGGTTGCTCGAGAAAGATTCTGCGCAACGCAAAATCGGTGTCATCATGCGTTTTTTTGAAACGAGCGAGGGCTTTGCGCTTAATGTGATTGATGAAGTGGGTTTTAATGTCACATTTTATAGTGATGCAGAAAAGCAAGCCGCACAAACGCCTGAAAAAGCGATTGCCAGCCTAAAAGAAAATTTAAGCAAATTAGGTAGCACTGACTTTGTTATGCAGGATATTGAAATCGAAACCACTCAAACTTGGTTTGTACCCGCATCCATTGCCAACGCACTACGCCGTGAAGCCATTGAAGGCCTAATGCAAGTGCGAGAAAAAGCCTACCAACGCCCTCCACGCCTTGCCGCTGCTCTACCACCTGCAATTTTCCCAGAAGATACCTTAAGTTATTTAGCCAATGTCTATAACCAAAGCGCTCGCAAATTTTATGAGAAGCATGGCGTAAAACTCATAGCGGCCGCTTATGAGGCTAATAAAGAATTGGGCGAAGTACCGCTGATGATTACCAAGCACTGCCTGCGATTTAGCCACGGTCTCTGCCCAAAAGAGGCTAAAGGTGTCATTGGTGTGCAAGGCACTGTGACTGCGGAACCAATGACACTGATTAACGGCAATGACCGATTTACTTTGAAATTTGACTGCAAACCTTGCGAAATGCACGTGATGGGGTCTATACGTAAACCCGTGATCAAAATGGGCCCGCCACAAACCGTGATGCTTCATACGAAACGCACTTAAAAAAACATCGTTTCTAGCTATTTTTTTGCTTCTTTTTACGTAATTTTCATCCCATCTTATTTCGATGCTCTGGAAGCCTTGTAAATAAAGGCTCGCAGGACAGTGTTCTTCTCTCGAGCTTTAATAAAGATAAAAAAATGATTTTTATCACGCTTATCAATGAGCAGCTGCCTGTCTAAAATACTAAGCCTTTTTCACAAACACTGACTTACATTTTAGATCGCCAAACCCATCGATTTTGCAATCGATGTCCTAGTCATTTTCCACCAAGCAAACGCTTTTCACTTTGATGTACACACTAGTTACTCAATGCAAACCCCAACATGCACCAACCATGTGCTATCTTGCACCAATACTTAACACACAACATTATTAAAACATGCTAATATACTGATTATTAATGATTTGAACATTAAAAATCATTGGCACCAAAATTGCTGATGAATATTATCCACTCAAAAAGGAAGATAAAATGCTAAAAAACATCATTTCAGCCGTTTTTTTCACCGCCATCATCGCCACGTCCATGCCCACCATAGCCGCTGACAACCAAGCCATAGAAAAAGTGAATATTGCTGTAATCAGCGATGAAGTAGCCGCCTTAAACGATGAAGAGGCTCTGGAAAGCAAAAGTGCCTATCAAGATACTGAGACTGACGGCTTGACAGCTGGCACTACAGCTTGGTTATTCACATTTGCGTTAGTGGGTTTTGTATTGTTATCTAACCGTCGAGGCGTGTGATTCCTGCCCTTGCGCAGCAATACGTTTATAACAGCCCTAAATATAATTAAGCTTTTTTCACGAACTCTGACTTCAGTTTCATCGCACCGATGCCATCGATTTTGCAATCAATGTCATGGTCGCCATCCACTAAGCGAATGTTTTTTACTTTCGTGCCGACTTTCACCACTAACGATGAGCCTTTGACTTTGAGGTCTTTAATCACGGTAATGGTATCGCCATCTTGCAACACGTTTCCGTT
>JBARQL010000051.1:0-39896 GCA_049643685.1 Methylotenera sp. | reverse complement strand
TTAAATATTTGTCAAAATAAATTCGGTATCGTGGTATTATTTTATTTCGATAAACTTTTTTAGAGGATGGATGATATGGCTACCCGTCTAGGCGAAAAACTTTACGAGCTCAGAAAAGAACGTAAATTTACTTTAGATAAACTGGCTGAACTATCAGGGTTAAGCAAAAGTTATATTTGGGAACTAGAAAATAGAGAATCACAAAGACCTTCAGCAGAAAAATTAACTGCGTTAGCTGATGTTTTAGGTGTTGGTGCGACCTATTTTATTGAAGAGGATGTACGAGAGCCAGAAGAGCGACATTTAGATGAAGCGTTCTTTCGTAATTACCAAAAACTAGAGGGCGACTCCAAAGAACAGTTACGAAAAATACTAGAAACTTTCAAGAAAAAATCGTGACCTCTACTACGCTTACAGCCCCTAAAGCAGCAAACAGACTGAATCAAATTCTAGAGACTGTCAGCCTTGCTCACAACATAAATAGATTTCCAATTAATGTTGAAGCGTTAGCTTTAGATACTGCAAGTGTTTTTGGTTGGAAAGACGCTGTAACAGAAATACAGTCAGCAGATATAAAAGGTTTGGAAGGTTGCTTATTACCTAATGACAATAAGACACAATGGCTAATTCTGTATAACGGAAACATGAAGTCTCAGGGTAGAGTGAGATTTACTCAAGCTCATGAGTTAGGGCATTATTTGCTGCATCGTCAACAAAAAGACATTTTCGAATGTGCAAGTGCTGCGGATATGTTTAATTTGTCTCAAGAAGAAAAAGACATTGAGGCGGACGCTGATAGATTTGCTTCTTATCTGCTCATGCCATTTGATGATTACCGTCGCCAAATTGACATTACAGTAAATTTAGATGTTTTTGGAAACTGTGCTGATCGTTATGGTGTTTCCCTAACGGCCGCGATTCTTCGATGGCTGGAATATACAGAAGATAAAGCAGTGCTAGTTGTATCCAGAGGTGGATTTATGAGTTGGGCTTGGTCAAGTGCGTCGGCATTCAAAGCTGGCGCATTTTTTAGGACAAAGAACAATGTCATTCCTATCCCATCAAATTCTTTAGCGGCTGATGATTCAATTAAAATCGAACGTAATGGTATAAATGTTGCTGGGAAGGTATGGTTTCAACATGCAGAACCAATGATGAGTTTGCGGGAAATGAAGATCGAAAGTGATCAATTTGACAGCGTAATTACATTGTTAATTTTACCAACCATAGCCGATGTCTGGCCTATACGTTTTAACAACTTTGATTAGGGTACAACATTATTATGTGTTTTTAACAGAGACTTAAAGTTAGTTGATATATTTACGATACAACTTTATTTTTTTCGCACAAAATTACGAACACCTAAAATCAAGGAGTTAACGTGATTTTTAGGGTACAACTTTAATATGAGCGAACAAGTTGAGAATTTAAGGCGCCACATCAGCAAGACGAGATTACATATAAATCACAACTTCCAACTACCTTTGCCATCACTGCCCTGCAAGCCTTGTAAATAAAGGCTCCCAGGGCAGTATTTTTTGCACGGGGGATTTTTGAGGTTATTTTATAGAGTTTTCAAGGGAAAAAAGCGAATAAATTCTGCGGCAATTAGACTCATATTTTAGAGTAACCACCAGCCAGTCCAAGTGGCTACTACTTGTACAATTAATGCTGGAATAACTAGCCGCGCAAAATTTTTGCCGCCGCTTATTATTGCCATTACGGCTTTTGAGATTGAGTTGACTGAAAATGCGACCAGTATCGGTATCACTGCACTTTCAGCGCTTAGTTTGCCAGCGGCGGCGAATGAGGTAACGGAGATGGTGGCTGCATGCACGTCTGCTAAACCAGCAACACCAGAAGCCGCTATAAGTCCAGCCTGACCAAACCACGTTTTTAGTGCTGCCGATGCAATCAGTATGAAGGCGATGATAGCTGCAAATTTGAGCGCAGTTTTTACACTAAACGTTTTGGTAGGCTGATAGGATTCAGTGCCATTTTTATGGAAGGCATTTAAAGTGGCGATGAAGCCGTAAATCGCAATAGATACACCGCCAAAAATTAGTGGCCATTGTAGCGCGTGTAATGTGGGTGGATGGATAGCGACGAGCAGCATGGCGATTTGTAAAACCGTGGCTAGGCTTGATAATACCGCTCCTGCCACAGCTGCGCTCATTAAGTGAGGGGTTTCTTTTGCGCGCTCACCCATTGCGCCTATCGTTGCAATGCTGGAAATAAAACCTGAAATCAACCCAACCAGCGGTAAGCCTACTCTCCCGCCTAGCCAACGTAAGGCAAGATGACTAAGTGCACTAATCGCCATCACTAAAATCACAATCAGCCAGAGATTGCGCGGGTTAATGGCCTCGAAAGGGCCAATGGATTGGTTAGGCACTAAGGGCAATATAATGAGGGTTGCCGCAGCGAGAATAAGAAAATCATTTAACTCATCTTTTGTTACCGTGCCAAGCACAAAACCGTGCATCGGCTCTTTTGCAGCGAGCAGTATTGCCACGCTCACGGCCAGTGCTGCGGCTAAAGTAGGCTCACTCATGGCTAACCCACCTAAAATCACAGTCAATATAAGGGTAATTTCGGTAGTCAATCCTGGGTCTTCAGTGCGCTTAGAATAATAGGCAGTTGCAGCAAAAATCATCACACAAACTATTGAAGTCACCAACAGCCAAAAATTAATCACAGTGCTGACTGCGCCAAGCAAAGCGGTAATGGTGAATGTGCGTATGCCAGCAGCTGAGCGTTCGGGCCCTGTACCTTTACTGCGCTCACGCTCGGCGCCAATGAGCAGCCCAATACCCAGTGCGACCGCTAGGTTAAGCCAGAGTGTGTTATCTATCATCATTTGATTTGCTTAAGAAGCTGACAATACGGTAACCATAATTATGCATTTCAGCGCCGTTCATTTAGAGGTTCGCGATTTAAGTATGCTGGGGGTTAATTCAAAACTCCCTGCCGCATGTCCGACCAAAATTTGGCCATCTTGAATGGTACAGCTGAGATTTAAACTGCGTTCAGCGATGCTAGTGAGTGCTTGTGTATCGGTTAAATTAATTACCGTGAGGTTATTGATTTTGAGTAAAGCCCTGCTGTTTTGCGTCCACCACATATCAGCAGTTCGCCCGCCGTAAAGCACCACTACCACTTGCTTGGCGCGCCCTGCCGCTTTGCGTATATCACGCTCGGTAGGCAGGCCAACATCCATCCATAATTCGATGGCGCCTGTGAGATCTTTTTGCCATAAATCTGGCTCTTCATCATCAGACAAGCCCTTGCCGAATATCAGCGCTTCATTGGCATATAGCGCAAAACCTATCAGCCTGACCATCATGCGTTCATCGGTTTCTGATGGGTGTTTTGCGATTGTCAGGCTATGTGGCTGATAATAATTGCGATCCATATCTGAAACTTGCAGATCGATTTTATAAATGGTAGATTTAATGGCCATGGTTATTTTAGGTTTTATATAGTCAGAGCATTATACCTATATTACCCGATGCATCATTGATGGCGAGCAAGCCACCCTGCTTTCTGTTAAGCTTTCACTTTTTTAACACATCAATCTACATCATGGCTCAATACGTAATGTCTATGCTCCGAGTGAGCAAAATTGTCCCCCCTAAAAAAACCATTATTAAAGATATTTCCTTATCTTTCTTTCCAGGTGCAAAAATTGGTTTGCTGGGGTTAAATGGCTCAGGTAAATCGACCGTGCTGCGCATTATGGCGGGCGTGGATAAAGAGTTTGAGGGCGAGGTGCAATGGCAGCCAAATATGACCATCGGCTACTTGTCGCAAGAGCCGCAATTAGACCCAGAAAAAACGGTGCGTGAAGAAGTGGAATCTGGCATGGGCGAGGTGATGGAGGCGCAAGCCAAGTTGGAAGCCGTATATGCAGCTTATGCCGAGCCAGATGCAGATTTTGACAAATTGGCAGAAGAGCAAGCCAAGTGGGAAAATATTATTGCAGCAAGCGGTAGCGATTTAAGTACACAGTTAGAAATTGCCGCCGATGCACTACGCTTACCACCTTGGGATGCGAAAATAGGCCCACTTTCTGGCGGTGAAAAACGTCGCGTGGCTTTATGTAAACTGTTGCTTTCTAAGCCAGATATGCTTTTGCTGGACGAGCCAACCAACCATTTAGATGCAGAGTCTGTGGAATGGCTAGAACAGTTCTTGGTGCGCTTTCCAGGTACGGTGGTTGCGGTCACGCATGATCGATACTTCCTCGATAACGCGGCGGAATGGATTTTAGAGCTAGATCGCGGACATGGCATTCCTTGGAAAGGTAATTATTCAAGCTGGCTTGAACAAAAAGAAGAACGGTTAAAACAGGAAGAATCCGCCGAGTCTGCACGTCGCAAGGCGTTACACACTGAATTAGAATGGGTGCGCCAAAACCCCAAAGCACGCCAAGCTAAGAGTAAATCACGTATTGCGCGCTATGAAGAATTGGCCAGTGCGGAATATCAAAAACGGAATGAAACGCAGGAAATTTTCATCCCCGCTGGCGAGCGTTTGGGTGACCAAGTGATTGAATTCAATGGCGTGAGCAAAGCCTTTAAAGACCGTTTGCTGATTGATAATTTGAGCTTTAGCGTGCCTGCAGGTGCGATTGTCGGTATTATCGGTCCGAATGGTGCGGGTAAATCTACACTGTTTAAAATGATTACAGGCGTTGAGAAACCTGATAGTGGCGAGGTTAAAATCGGCCAAACGGTGGAACTCGCTTACGTGGACCAAAGCCGCGATGACTTAAGTAATGACAAAACCGTGTTTGATGAAATTGCCAATGGCTCAGATATTCTCACCGTTGGCCGTTACGAAACGCCAAGCCGCGCCTACATTGGACGCTTCAATTTTAAAGGCGGGGACCAGCAAAAAATTGTCGGCCAACTTTCTGGTGGTGAACGTGGACGCTTGCACCTAGCTAAAACGCTGATTTCTGGCGGCAATGTGTTGCTTTTGGATGAACCCTCAAATGACTTGGATGTGGAAACCTTACGTGCGCTGGAAGATGCGTTATTAGAGTTTGCGGGTTGTGTGTTGGTGATTTCACATGACCGCTGGTTCTTGGATCGTATTGCTACGCACATTTTAGCGGCTGAAGGTGAATCGCAATGGACGTTCTTTAACGGTAATTATCAGGAATATGAGGCTGATAAACGCAAGCGCTTGGGTGAAGAAGGCGCCAAACCGAAACGTATTCGGTATAAACCGATTACTCGATAGAGTGTCGTCTATCTTTATTCAACATCACCACGTGATTTATGCGGTGCGTTTTTCACCAAATAATCCCATAAAAATGAAGGTATTAAGCGCATAAGCCCAACCACGATGCCCATTTGCCATGGAATGATACAGAAGCGGGATTTGCGCGCTACAGCATTCAAAAATTTATTGGCAAACACATCAGCATCCATTAAAAATGGCATGTTAAAAGTATTCACTGCGGTCATTGGTGTGCGAATGTAGCCTGGCACAATCGTGGTGACTGCAATATTGTCCTGCGACATTTCTACGCGCAGGCTTTCCAAGTAGCTTATCGTTGCCGCCTTGCTGGCGCTATACGCACCCGCACCCGGCAGGCCGCGTATGCCCGCCACACTGGCAATACCCACCAATTGGCCTTGCCCTGCGTGTTTCATTGCTGCAATAAATGGCTGAAAAGTGTGCACCATGCCCATCAGGTTAATCTCCATCATCACTTGAACAGCCTTGATATCTTCTTGATGTTCGGTCAGTGTGCCACGGCTTACACCTGCACTGGCGATGACAATATCAGGAGCACCAAAGCGCTTTATAAAATCTTGAGCAGCAGTGGCAAGCGCGGTTTTATCACGTACATCTAGTGGGTAAATCACGGGTTGAATTTGGTGTTTTTCTTGTAAATTTTGGGCTAGTTTTTGCAACATATCAACTCGCCTAGCCGCCAAGCCAATAATGACGGGGCTTCCAGAGCATCGTTTTGCGTACGCATGTGCTAGCGCCTCGCCAATGCCACTGGATGCCCCTGTAATAAATACTTTCATCAATCATCCTAGCTTGAAGTAAGAAGTAAAAAACCCGTTTCTACCTTGAGGTAAAAACGGGTGAATATTAAGTCGTGAATTGTCTTTTATTACAAACTTACCAACTAAAAATCTTGTTGAAAAAAGATTTTAACCAGCTGGTTTCTGACACTACTTTTTTGCTGGAGCAGTCGCCTTTACTTTATCTGTGCGGATATTATTAATAATGTAATCAGCTACTTTCAATGCTTGCTCATTGCCACCAGTCATGGTGCTGGAGGTAATATATTGCCCATCAATTACTAGGCTAGGTACACCCGTTGCTCCTGAAGCTTTGAAGGTTTGCGCGGCACGATTTAGTTTATTGTTCATGGTGAAAGATTTAAAGTGTTCTTCGACTTTAGTTTTATCTACACCGCCTTGTTTAGTAATCCAATCAATGATAGCTTTTTCATCGTCTGGTTTAAGCACCTTTTGTTTATTCACTGCGTCAAATAAAGGCGTGTGTAATTTACCAAGCAATTTTAATTCTTCAAGCGTATAAAATGCTTTTGCCATCGGTGCCCAAGAAGGGTTAGGTAGTCCTGGGGTGCGTTTAAAAACCACATCGGCAGGTAATTTTTTAACCCACGCTTCAAGTATAGGATCCATATGATAGCAATGGATGCAGCCATACCAGAATATCTCATTCACTTCAATTTTGTTGGGGGCTGCGGTTGGTATTGCTTGTAATGTTTTATCAAAGTCTTGACCTAATTGGGGGTCTGTAGCTAGCACATTAAATGAAGCTAATAATAAAAGGGTGCTGAGCAATTTTTTAAACATAAATAATATTCCTTAAAGTTCTATAGATTTCAAATTATGAAATGATGCGGCCAAAACAAGCTTTCAAACGTACGACATTGAATTTGGCTGACAAGTTCTGGTCAACCGATGTGAGTCAGCCCATTATTGGTTTTCAGTATTCACTTTAATCAGGTCTGCATTAAAGCCGTTGCTGACTAAATCAACTTTGGTTTTACTGATTTGATCCAAATCCGTGAGTGGACCTACGCGCACACGATGCCAAACACCTTTATCAGGAATTTCGGCGGTTTGCACCACCGCTTCAAAACCTTGTAAGGCAAGCTTGGCTTTTAAGTTATCTGCTTCTTCCTCAGTATGAAATGAGCCTACTTGAAGGAAATAGGTTTTTTTCGCGGCGGGTAGTTTATCAGTAGCCTTAAGATTCGCTTCCTCTTCTTTACTTACCTTGTTTTCATTATTTGGCAAAATGGTATAAAAATCAAAACGTGTTTCATCTTTATTGTCATTTGCTTCAGCGGGGGAGGTATTGTTCATAGAAATGGCGTTATTATTATCTACAACCGCTGGGTTGGGTTGCGTTTTTGCATCATTTGCGATTTTTTCAGAGAGTGAAGTCGTGGCTTCTTTATTCGCTTGCATTGCAAATGGGCTCTCGTCGCCTTTGAGATATACCACCACAGCAAGTGAAGCGCCTATGCCTAATAGAACGCCTATTAGTAACCCAGTTAAAAAAGGACTGCCTTTTTTGGTGCGGGTTTGTCTTTCAGAGCTTTGTTTGTAATCTTTACTCATAATAAACTCTAATCCTCATATTTTTTTACATCTTGCTCGGTGCACTTACACCAAGTAAATCTAAGCCATTTTGTAAAACTTGCCGAGTTGCGCTAATTAAGCTTAAGCGCGCTATTTTAACGCTTTCATCATCAATTAAAAACTTATATTCATTGTAATAACTATGTAAATCGCTGGCTAAGTCTTTTAAATAATTAGCAACCACATGTGGCGCGAGCTCAGAAGCAGCATTTTCAACGATTTCAGGATATGTACTCAAGCGTTGCATCAATACGGTTTCGTGTGGATTATTGAGTGGGCTTAAATCAGCATGTTGTAGGCTTGTCTTGTCACCATTCCATTGATTGAGTACGCTGCAAATACGCGCGTGTGCGTACTGAATGTAATACACCGGATTATCGTTACTTTGTGCTCTAGCTAGGTCAATATCAAATATTAGTTGTGAATCTGAGCGACGTGCCACCAAGAAATACCGCGTAGCGTCACAACCTACTTCTTCAATCAAATCACGCAAAGTAACATAACTGCCAGCGCGCTTCGAAAGTTTAACTTCTTCCCCGCCACGCATCACCGTCACCATTTGATGTAAGACATAATCTGGCCAACCTTTAGGAATGCCAAAATTCAACGCTTGCAAGCCAGCGCGCACACGAGTAATCGTGCTGTGATGGTCGGCGCCCTGCTCGTTAATCACACGTATAAAGCCGCGATTCCATTTATCGGTATGGTAGGCAATATCAGGAACAAAATAGGTGTAACCACCATCCGTTTTACGCATGACCCGATCTTTGTCATCACCAAAATCAGTAGTTCTGAGCCAGAGCGCATCATTTTCTTCGTAAGTGTGACCACTTTTAATCAGCGCTTGTACGGTTTGTTCAACTTTACCAGTGGTATAAAGTGCGCTCTCAAGTGAAAATACGTCAAATTTAATTTGAAAAGCTTTTAAGTCTAAATCTTGTTCATGTCGTAAATAGGCTACACTAAATGCGCGAATTGACTCTAAGTTGTTAATATCACCGCTAGCAGTCACTTCAATGTCATCGGCGATGACCGTATGTTTGGTTAAATACGCAGCGGCAATATCATTGATATACTCCCCACGGTAACCGTTTTCAGGAAAGCTCTCGTGCTCCGTTGAGATACCTCTGCATCGTGCCAGAACAGAAATAGTGAGGTTGTCAATTTGCGCACCAGCGTCGTTATAATAAAACTCGCGCGTCACATCCCAGCCATTGGCCTCTAATAAACGTGCGAGGCAATCACCAACTGCTGCGCCACGCCCGTGGCCGACATGCAATGGACCAGTTGGATTTGCGGATACAAATTCAACTTGAACTTTATGAGGCTTACCAGTGGCATCTTGGCCAATGGTATTACGGCCATATTGTGTTCCAGCAGTTAAAATATCTTTCACTACGACTTGCTGAGACTGCGCACTCAAAAAGAAATTAATAAATCCTGCACCTGCGATTTCAGTTTTATTGATATATTCACTGGCGGGTAATGCTGCAATAATTTGTGCGGCAATCATGCGAGGATTTTGTTTTAGAGGTTTAGCCAACACTAACGCTAAATTGGTTGCAAAATCGCCGTGTTCTGCAGATTTAGGACGTTCTAGTAAAATGGAAAATTCCAGCTCTGGTGCAATAGTTTTTGCGGCAGTAGTCAGTAATTGGGTAAGATGTGCTTTCAAAACAAATTCGCAATATTTCTAGTAAAAGAAGTATTTTAACCTACTGTCGTTATTTTTTCTTTAATCTGTTGATAATCAACCATAACATTGCCTAAACCCATTCTGAAAATAGCCTTAGATGTGCCGTTAGACCGTCTGTTTGATTACTTAAGCGGCGGTCTTGTCGTACCTATCGGTCAGCGCGTGCTGGTGCCATTTGGCCGTAGAAGCCAGATTGGGGTTGTGGTGGGCAAAGCAGATGCGAGCGACTTTCCAATTGAAAAGTTAAAACCAGTTTTGCAAGTCTTTGCTGATGAGCTACCTATTGCTACCGAAACGTTAAATTTGATTAAGTTTAGTGCAGATTATTATCAGTATCCGTTTGGCCAGGCTTTGTTGTCTGCCCTGCCTGCACGCCTGCGGCAAATTGCGCCAGCGGTATCTCGCAAGCAGTTTGTCTATCAGCTTACTGATTTTGGCCGGGCGCAAACAGTAGAGCAAGTGCCAAAGCGCCAACTGGTGACGCGTCGGGTGTTTGCAGCCTTACAAGCGAACGAATTGCTGACAGAAGCAGATTTAGACCTAATTTCAAGTAGCGCCCGTAAAGCGTTAAAACAGTTGGTCGAGGATGGCTGGGTAAGTAGCAAGCAAGTGCAGCCCGCATTGCGTTTGCCTGAAACACCGCCTGCAATTATGCCAGACTTGAATAACGAACAAACTTCAGCAGTCGAGCAGATTGTGAAAGAGTCACAAGTTTTTAAAGCCTGGTTGCTGCATGGCATCACAGGCAGTGGCAAAACGGAAGTGTACATTCGTTTAATTCAGCATGTTTTACAGGAAAAAAATGCACAAGTCTTAGTGTTGGTGCCTGAAATTAACCTAACACCACAGCTTGAGGCACGCTTTAGAAGTCGCTTTCCAAACTTTCCGTTAGTGAGTTTGCATAGCAATTTGAGCGAGAGTGAACGCTTACATCATTGGCAGTTGGCGCAATCCGGTGCGGCAAAAATCATCATTGGAACAAGGCTTTCCATTTTCACGCCCTTACCCAACCTGAAACTCATCATTATTGATGAAGAACACGATAGCTCGTACAAGCAGCAAGACAGCATGCGTTACCATGCGCGTGATGTAGCGTTGGTGCGGGCAAAGCGGTTGAATATTCCTGTGGTGCTGGGTTCGGCCACGCCTGCGCTTGAAAGCTGGCATAATGCGACTGCCAATAGGCAGCAGGCCAATAAATACGGGCTTATCAGCTTAAATCAGCGTGCGGTGACTGCTGCCCAATTGCCTAATATTGAGTGTATTGATACCACCAAAGTAAACCTGCAACACGGGCTAACACCGCAACTTATAACGGCGTTAAAGTTAAGGCTGGAGCGCAAAGAGCAAAGTTTATTGTTTATCAATCGGCGCGGTTATTCGCCCGTCTTGTTATGTTCAGCCTGCCATTGGGTTGCGCCCTGTACGCGTTGTAGCAGTCGGTTAGTGGTGCATTTGGGGAAAAAAAAGTTACGTTGTCACCATTGTGGGCATGAGCAAAAAATCCCAAACCAATGCCCAAGCTGCGGTAATGCAGATTTGCATCCTACAGGCCATGGCACACAAAGATTGGAGCAAACCTTGGCGCAATTGCTGCCCACTGCTCGCGTTGCTAGGGTAGACCGCGATAGCATTAGCCGCAAGAATGCTTTGGTGGAGATTTTAGACAAAGTGCATAACCAGGAAATTGACATTTTGGTGGGTACACAAATGCTCGCTAAGGGACATGATTTCCCTAACTTGACTTTGGTTGGCGTGATCGATACCGACAGCGCGCTACATAGCCCAGATTTTCGTGCCAGTGAGCGCTTATTTGCACAACTCATGCAAGTAGCAGGTCGAGCTGGTCGCGCAGACAAAGCAGGTCAGGTGATTATTCAGACGCAGTTTCCAGAGCATGCCCTATTTAATGCTTTACGCAGTCAAGATTACGTAAGTTACGCCAATGCCATGCTATTAGAGCGCGAGCAAGTGCAGTTCCCGCCTTATGTGTTTACCGCATTATTACGCGCAGAAGCCATTGATTTCGGGCTTGTACAGGAATTTTTACACTATGCGTTTACTGCAGCGCGCAGCATGAGTAATGATGTGCTCGTGTATGACCCGGTACGCCCGCAAATGGAACGCTTAAAAGGTATGGAACGCGGTCATGTGTTGATGCAAGCCAGCCATCGACCAGCTTTGCAACGATTGCTAAAAAATTTAGTCGGTCAGCTAAGAGGACAGACTATCGCTATGAAAGTAAGGTGGGCAGTTGATGTTAATCCACTAGAGTTTTGATGGCATGCGATCAATAATGGTTTAGATACTACGTCCTACCGCCTTAGATTGGTACATGGCAATGTCAGCTTGTTTAAGTATTTCCTCTACACCGCCGCAGCTACTATGTAGCAAGGTCGTGCCAATACTTGGGGTACTACGATGATTATATCCAGCCAGGTCGTAAGGCTGTGTAAGTGTTTGATGAATCTTCTGGCTGAGATTTTTAGCTTTATCCTTAGCATCCGACGAATTATCACTCAAATTCTCTAACATCACCAAAAACTCGTCACCACCCAGGCGCGCCACGGTATCGGCCTCACGGAGGCAGGATTTCAGCCGATTGGCAACTTGCTGTAGCAACAAATCACCCACGTCATGGCCCATGGTATCGTTGAGTTGCTTGAAGCGATCTAAATCGATGAACATCAATGCACCATAATTTTTGCTGCGTGTGCTGGCGGCCAGAGCATGATTCATCCGTTCTAGCAGTAAACGGCGGTTAGGAAGCCCGGTGAGTGCGTCATAATAAGCAAGGCTTCTGATTTCCTCCTCAACCTGTTTTCGTTCAGTGATGTCAGCGCGGATGGCAATATATTCATGCGGCTTACCGTCATCGCCCATGAAGGGCACAATAGTAGTATCTACCCAATATAAATCACCATTTTTATTTCGATTGCAGACCTCGCCATGCCAGACCCTGCCATTTGCTACGGTGCGGTACATTTCTTTAAAAAAGCCTTTGGGGTGATGACCGGAGTTAAGCAGGAAGTGATCCTGTCCCAGCAACTCTTTGCGTGAATATCCGCTAATAGCGCAGAATTTGTCGTTGGCGTAAGTGATACGACCCTGCACGTCGGTTGTGGCAACAATGGCATGCTGGTCCAGTGCGTATTTCTGCTGCTCTAAGGATATCAATGCCTGATGTGCAATTGCTTTTTCTTCCGCTAGCGCCTGTTCTATCAATTTGTTCTCGGTAACATCCTGCAAGGTTTCGATGACAGCGGTAATTTGTCCATTCATATCAAAAATGGGCGCAGCATCAAAAATTACATAGCGGCGTTTGCCGCCAATATCGTCAAACCAGGCTTCGGCGTGCCAGCCAGTTTCCAGTAGCGTAGATTGCCCATGCACGGGATAGTAGTTTCCAGCCTGATCATTTTCCGCATTGAGCACCAGATCAGCCAAACACGGACGTGGTTTGGCATAAAATCCACGCCAGGACTCAGCCTTACCAACTATGTCTTCGGCGGTCACGCCGGTGAGCACTTCGCAGGCACGATTCCAATGTAATACACAATGCTGCGAGTCAATCATGAAGGTAGCAACACTCTGGTTCTCAATAAGCTGTTGAAATTGCTGTTTTTGCTCCAAGACCGCCAGTTCTGTGGCCTTGCGTATGCTAATGTCACTTTGAGTACCCAGCGTGCGCAACGGTTTGCCATCTTGGTCCCGGTTCATTACTTTTCCACGATCGAGAACCCAAAGATAGCTACCGTTTTTGCACAGCATTCTATGTTCGCATTCATAGCTTGGGGTAATGCCAGAGAAGTGTTTATCAATCGCGTCGTATACACGCTCTTTATCGTCGGGATGGATAAGCTTATCCCATTCGTCTAGTGTCTCGCCTATTTCATCATCGGCATAACCTAGCATCTCTTTCCAACGGCGCGAGGTGAACGTCCTGTTTGTCTGCGCATCCCAATCCCACAGTCCTTGGCTGCTGCTTTCGATTGCAAACTGCCAGCGCTTCTCGATTTCTCTAGCACTTTTTTGCTGGAGTAACGATCTGTACCATGGCACAAAAATTCCAACTAGTAATAGTACTAAGATGAGGCCAGAAAGTAGAGTCGGCCGTATCAGGATATTGATAAAAGCTATACTTAGCCCAGCACCTAAGCATAGAGTTGATAGCTTCACGGCGTTGCCCTTCAATAAATTGATTGATTGTATGCATTCTTATCGACAATTATTAAAAGAACTTGAATGGCAAATAATTTATCTGTTGTCTGCAAAGAGATGCTACACCCAACCTAAAAAGACAGTAAAATGTACCTTGATGCGGGATTGGTGAAATGGCATCACGAAACTTTCCCAAAGTTTAATCGCGGGTTCGATTCCCGTATCCCGCTCCATTTTTGATGCATTAAACTTAACGGTAAAAAATAATGGCAAATCAGGCACCACCTTCAGTATTGACATTTGCTGGTACAGACCCTAGTGGCGGTGCGGGCTTGCAGGCCGATATACTTACATTTGCAAGCATTGGCTGTCACCCTCTTTCTGTAGTGACTGCCATCACTGCACAAGATACCGTGGGTGTAAATGGCGTGTTGGCAATGGATGCTGATTGGGTGAATGACCAAGCCCGCGCTATATTAGAAGATGTACAGGTTTCGGCGTTTAAGCTGGGTTTATTGGGTTCAGTAGAGAATATTGCTGTGATTGCTGAAATTATGGCAGATTATCCTGATGTGCCTTTATTAATTGATCCGATATTAACGTCTGGCCGAGGAGATGATTTAAGTAATGATGAGATGATGGAGGCGATGATTGAATTGTTGTTTCCACAAGCGACATTGATTACCCCCAATAGCCTAGAAGCACGCCGATTCGCATTTGCTGAGGATGCAGATGAAGTTGCATTGACTTCATTAGACGAAGCCGCCGCACGTTTATTAGGTCTAGGTAGTGAGTACGTACTGATTACAGGCACGCATGAGCGGACGCTGGAAGTGACTAATACTTTATATGGCGAAGATAAGCTAATTAGAGCTTACAAATGGGAGCGCTTGGTAGGTAGTTACCATGGCTCTGGCTGTACCTTAACCAGCGCGATTGCTGCCTGTATGGCACATGGGCTAAGTGTGGAGGAAGCGGTTGCTGAGGCGCAAGAGTTTACTTGGCAAACGCTAAAGAATGGCTTTAGGCCTGGGATGGGCCAATATATTCCTGACCGAATGTTTTGGGCGCGAGACGAAGAGGATGTCGTTGTAACTGGCGGCGACGGCAGTATTAAAACGCATTAACAACCTTGTCTCAAGCCTATCAAATAAGCGGTTTGTACGTCGTAACGCCTGATGAGCCTAATACCGCGCTTCTGCTCGCTAAAGTAGAAGCGACGCTACAAGGCGGAGCTTCGGTGTTGCAATATCGTAACAAGCAAGCTAACCATAAGCTGCAAACACTGCAAGCACGAGAATTATTGCCTTTGTGCAGGCAATATCGTGTTCCTTTGATTATTAATGACTCTGTTAAGCTTTGTATGACATTAGATGCAGATGGTGTACATTTAGGAGCTGATGATGGAAAGTTAAGCGAAGTTAGAGAAAGAATCGGTGAGGATAAGATTTTAGGTGCATCATGTTATGACCGTTTTGAGTTAGCACAAGCCGCACAACTAGCAGGTGCCAGCTACGTGGCGTTTGGCGCTTGCTTTACTTCTAGCACCAAGCCAAATGCCCCATTGACAGGCTTGAATTTATTTAAGCAGGCGCAATCACAATTGCATATTCCAGCGGTTGCTATTGGCGGCATTACGCTTGCAAATGCCTCTTTAGTCATTGAGGCTGGAGCTTCTGCAATTGCTGTGATAAATGCAATTTTCAATGCAGATGACGTAAAATCTACTACTCACGAATTTACACAATTATTTAGAGCTAAATCTTAAGGCGTAAACATGACATCAACCAATGAAACTCTTTTTGAAAAATCCCAACAACTTATTCCTGGTGGCGTAAATTCACCAGTGCGTGCTTTTCGCAGTGTGGGCGGTACGCCAATATTCTTCAAAAAAGGCTTGGGTTCTAAGTTGTGGGATGTAGATGGTAAAGAATATATCGACTACATCAACTCTTGGGGGCCGATGATTGTTGGTCATGCGCATCCCGTAGTGATTAAAGCGGTGCAAGAGGCCGCAGCGAATAGCTTGTCATTTGGCGCGCCTACTGGTTTAGAGCTTGAAATGGCGCAGCTTATTAATAAGCTAGTGCCTAGTATGGAGCAAGTGCGCCTCAATAGTAGTGGCACAGAGGCAACGATGAGTGCGATACGTACAGCACGCGGCTTTACGGGACGTGACAAAATCGTGAAGTTCGAGGGTTGCTATCACGGACATTCAGATGGCTTGCTGGTGAAAGCAGGTTCAGGCCTACTCACCTTTGGCGAACCAGACTCTGGTGGGGTTCCAGCGAGTGTAGCCGCTCACACTTTGACTTTAGAGTACAACAATACACAAGCATTGAGAGACTTATTCAGCCAAGTGGGAGATGAAATTGCTTGTGTAATTATTGAGCCTGTCGTGGGTAATATGAATTTAATTGTGCCGCACATGGAGTTTTTACAAACCTTACGCGAGCTTTGCACTAAACACGGCACAGTGTTGATTTTTGATGAAGTGATGACAGGCTTTCGGGTAGCATTGGGTGGTGCGCAAGCGCTTTACAACATCAAGCCTGATATGACAACTTTGGGCAAAGTGATTGGCGGAGGTCTGCCAGTAGGTGCATTTGGTGGACGTAAAGAAATTATGCAATGCCTTGCACCGGTCGGCAAGGTGTATCAAGCTGGCACATTATCTGGCAACCCAGTTGCGGTAACGGCTGGCTTAAAAACATTAGAACTTATTCAAACGCCAGATTTCCATGCCAAGCTTACCGCGCAAACTAAAAAACTGGTCGATGGGCTAAAATTAGTAGCCAAAGAAGCGGGGGTGATATTTAACGCACAAAGCGTAGGAGGCATGTTTGGCCTGTATTTCTGTGAAAAATGCCCAACCTCGCATCATGAAATGATGCAATCAAACAAAGAGCACTTTAATCAATTCTTCCACAGTATGCTCGATAGCGGTATTTATTTAGGCCCTTCAGCATTTGAAGCGGGCTTTGTTTCAGCCGCACATACCGATGAAGATATTGCCAATACCATCACTGCCGCAAAAAAAGCTTTCCAAGCTTTAGCGGCATCTTAGACGATAGCAATTAATTTAATGTCAATTACAGGTTGATTTGTCAAAATAATCTGTATCTTTAGGCTCTATCTTATTGAACACATAGGCATTTAGCGGTAAAATTGAAGGTTCCGCTAAATGTTTTGTGATTAAATAATATGGCATCAGATTTAAGTAACTCTATCAACCTAAATTCAACTCACTTGAATTCAAGCACCTTTAACTCAAGCAAGCCGGTCAAACAAGGCTTATACAATCCGACTAACGAGCGAGACGCTTGTGGTGTTGGCTTTGTAGCCCATATCAAAGGCAAAAAAAGCCATGAGATTGTGCAAAAAGGGTTGGAATTACTCACCAATCTAACGCATCGTGGCGCTACAGGTTATGACCCGAAACTTGGCGATGGCGCGGGTTTGCTCATGCAAATGCCAGATGCGTTTATGCGTAAAGTGACCGCTAAACTCAATATTACTCTGCCGGATGCAGGTCAATATGCAGTCGGTAATGTATTTTTGCCGCAAAATGCAAAAAACCGTGAAATCTGTGAAGCGTTAATCAGCAAAATCATTGCAGAAGAAAACCAAACGCTGCTCGGATGGCGTGATTTGCCCGTCGATAACAGCAATATTGCCCAAGCAGCACGCGATGTTGAGCCAACAATGCGCCAGTTGATTATTGGTGCAACATCTATAGACCAAACTGTTTTTGAGCGTAAATTATTTGTGATTCGCAAACGCATAGAACATGCGGTCCGAGCACTTAATTTGCAAGATAAAGCAACATTCTATATTCCATCTTTGTCTTCACGTACCATTGTCTACAAGGGCATGTTGCTCGCTAATGAAGTGGGCGTTTATTACAAAGATTTAAATGACGAAACGCTAGTTTCAGCTTTGGCGCTCGTGCATCAACGCTTTTCAACCAATACATTCCCAGCTTGGGATTTAGCCCATCCATTCCGTATGATTGCGCATAACGGTGAAATCAATACTGTGCAAGGTAACGTTAACTGGATGGCTGCGCGACACGAAACCATGAAATCTAGCGTGATCGGCGAAGATTTAGAAAAACTTTGGCCACTGATTGTGGATGGTCAGTCAGATTCAGCTTGCTTCGATAACTGTTTAGAGTTGCTAGTGGCTGGTGGTTATTCATTACCACATGCCATGATGATGTTGATTCCTGAGGCTTGGAGTAATAACGCCTTGATGGATGAAGAGCGTCGTGCGTTCTATGAATATCATGCCGCATTGATGGAGCCATGGGATGGCCCAGCGGCTGTAGCATTTACTGATGGTCGCATGATTGGTGCAACTTTAGACCGTAACGGTTTACGCCCAGCGCGCTATTTAGTGACTGAAGATGACCTCGTGATGATGGCTTCTGAAATGGGCGTGTTGACATTCCCGCAAGAAAAAATCGTTAAAAAATGGCGTTTAGAGCCAGGCAAAATGTTGCTGATTGATACCGAGCAAGGCCGAATTATTGGCGATGCAGAAGTCAAGAACGCGCTCGCAACGGCTAAACCTTATAAGCAATGGATAGCAAAAACACGCTACTTTTTGAGCGATATGCCAAAAGTAGGGGGTGGCCTAGAAATGGCGGCCAGCTTGTTAGACACGCAACAGGCTTTTGGGTACACACAAGAAGATCTCAAATTCGTGATGTTGCCGATGGTGCAAAACGGTGAAGAGGGTGCTGGCTCTATGGGTAATGATGCTGCTTTGCCAGTGCTGTCGGCCAAACCTAAGTTGCTTTATAACTACTTCAAACAACTATTCGCACAAGTGACTAACCCACCAATTGACCCAATCCGTGAAGAATTGGTCATGTCATTGGTCACATTCATTGGCCCAAAACCAAACTTATTAGGCGTGGATGAATCTACACCACCAATGCGTTTAGAGGCTAGTCAACCCGTGTTAACGCTAGACGAGTTAGAGCAATTGAAAGCAATCGCTACGCTTACACAAAACCAATACAAATCTTTAGTGTTAGATATTACTTACCCAGCAACCCTAGGTAAAGCAGGCATGGCTGCTGCGGTAGCAAGCATTACTGGCGCGGCTGAAAATGCAGTGAAAAGCGGCTTTAATATTCTTATTCTTTCAGACAGAAATGTCAGCGCAGATCGCTTGGCGATTCCAGCTTTATTAGCTTGTTCAGCAACACATGGGCATTTAGTGAAAGCAGGTCTACGCACCAGTACTGGCCTGGTGATAGATACAGGCTCTGCGCGTGAAGTCCATCATTTTGCTTTGCTTGCAGGTTACGGTGCAGAAGCGGTTTGTCCGTGGTTGGCATTCGAAACTATCAATCATATGGGTGCTAAAGACAATTATGTAGCCGCTAAAAACTATGTAAAAGCGATTGGCAAGGGCTTGTACAAAGTCATGTCAAAAATGGGTATTTCCACCTATCAATCATACTGCGGTGCGCAGATATTTGAAGCCATTGGCTTAAATACAGCGTTTGTGGATCAATACTTTACAGGTACCACGACCAACATTGAAGGTATTGGTTTGGACCAAGTGGCTGAAGAAGCTGAACGTTTACATGTCGCAGCGTTTGGCGAAGATCCAATATTGGCTAACAGTTTAGATGCCGGTGGCGAGTACGCATTTAGGGTACGTGGTGAAGAACACATGTGGACACCTGACTCCATTGCCAAATTACAGCACGCTACTCGTACAAATTCCGCTACTACTTATAAAGAATACGCGAAGTTAATCAACGACCAAACACGTCGTCATATGACCTTGCGTGGTTTGTTTGAGATTAAATCCGTAGGCGCTGCGATTCCACTTGAGCAAGTGGAATCAGCAAAAGAAATCGTTAAACGTTTCGCTACTGGTGCTATGTCATTAGGTTCTATTTCTACTGAAGCGCATGCAACCTTAGCGATTGCGATGAACCGCATCGGTGGTAAATCAAATACTGGTGAAGGTGGCGAAGATGCGAAGCGCTTCATTCCGGTAGCCACTGATTCCACTATGGCCAAAGTGATTGGTAGTGATGTCATTGTAAAGGACATTCCCCTAAAAGCGGGTGATTCAATGCGCTCACGCATCAAACAAGTGGCTTCTGGTCGCTTTGGCGTGACGGCTGAATACTTAGCTTCGGCTGATCAAATTCAAATCAAAATGGCACAAGGGGCTAAACCCGGTGAAGGCGGTCAATTACCGGGTCACAAGGTGTCTGAGTACATTGCGAAATTGCGTTTCTCCGTGCCTGGCGTGGGCTTGATTTCACCTCCTCCGCACCACGATATTTACTCAATTGAAGATTTAGCGCAATTGATTCATGACCTTAAAAACGCAAATCCTAAGGCTTCTATTTCAGTTAAATTAGTGGCTGAAACGGGTGTGGGTACAGTAGCCGCCGGTGTTGCAAAAGCTAAATCAGACCATATCGTGATTGCAGGCCATGATGGAGGTACTGGCGCTTCGCCAATTTCATCAGTGAAACACGCTGGCGGCCCATGGGAGATTGGTCTTGCAGAAACTCAGCAAACTTTAGTGCTTAATCAATTACGAGGCCGTGTTGTGGTGCAGGTTGATGGCCAAATTAAAACAGGCCGCGATGTAGTGATTGGCGCGTTATTAGGTGCTGATGAGTTCGGTTTTGCTACCGCACCGCTAGTGGTTGAAGGTTGTATTATGATGCGTAAATGCCATCTGAATACCTGCCCCGTAGGCGTGGCAACGCAAGACCCAGAATTGCGTAAACGCTTTACTGGCCAGCCTGAACACGTGGTGAATTACTTCTTCTTTGTTGCTGAAGAGGTACGAGAGTTAATGGCTTCTATCGGCGTTGCTAAATTTGACGACTTAATCGGCCGTGCTGATTTGCTTGATATGCAAGCGGGTATCGATCACTGGAAAATTCAAGGTTTAGATTTTGGCAAAGTATTCCATTTGCCAGAAATGCCCGCGAGTGTTTCACGTAAAAATAATGACGTGCAAGATCACGGCTTAGTCAATGCGCTTGATAACAAACTAGTTAGCTTAGCTAAAACCGCCTTAGAAACTGGCGAAAAAGTAGTATTAGATAGTCCAATCTCTAATACTAACCGTACGGTTGGTACGATGTTATCTAACCAAATAGCGACGCGTTATGGCCATGCAGGTTTGCCTGATGACACGATACATATCAACTTTACCGGTACCTCTGGCCAAAGCTTCGCGGCTTTCTTAGCTAAAGGCATCACTTTTGAACTCACAGGTGAAGGTAACGATTACGTGGGTAAAGGTTTGTGTGGTGGTCGCATTATTATAAAACCGCCCGCCACATTCCGTGGTATTGCGCATGAAAATATTATTGTTGGTAACACGGTCATGTACGGTGCAACTACCGGTGAAAGTTTTTTCCGTGGTGTCGCGGGTGAACGTTTCTGTGTGCGAAACTCAGGTGCATCTGCAGTAGTTGAAGGTGTAGGTAACCATGGTTGCGAATACATGACAGGAGGCACGGTAGTAGTGCTTGGCCTTACTGGTCAAAACTTTGCTGCAGGGATGAGTGGCGGTGTAGCTTATGTCTACGATGAAGATGGTTTGTTTGCTAAACGCTGCAATATGAGTATGGTATCGCTTGAAAAAATAGAGGCGACAGAGGCAAGTGTAGGTAAAGTGCATCATTTAGATCAGCCCGATGAAGTGACGCTTAGAACGCTGATTGAAAGCCATGCAAAATACACAGGTAGCGTACGTGCTAATGCTATGTTGGCTGATTGGGCAAACTATAGAACTAAGTTTATTAAAGTGATGCCGAACGAATATAAACGCGCCTTAATTGAGCTGGCTGAAGATAAAGCACTGGTGGCTGCTTAAGGAATAAGTGGCACTTTTGAGACAAGCTATAGAAAAACTATAAATATGGGTAAGGGCTTTAAGTATGGGTAAGGTGACTGGGTTTATGGAGTTTGAACGTCTATCAGAGGCTAATTTGCCGGTGGTGGATCGCGTCAAGAACTACAAAGAATTTGTATTGCATTTAAGCGATGATCAAGCCAAGCAGCAAGGAGCACGCTGTATGGATTGTGGCATTCCATTTTGCACTACTGGCTGCCCTGTGAATAATATTATTCCTGATTTTAACGACTTGGTTTACAACCAAGATTGGAAAACAGCCATTGATGTGCTGCATTCAACTAATAATTTTCCTGAATTTACGGGTCGTATCTGCCCTGCGCCTTGCGAAGCCGCATGTACGCTGAATATCAATGCAGAAGCGGTGGGTATTAAATCTATTGAACACGCGATTATCGATAAAGCTTGGGAAAATGATTGGGTAACCCCGCAAATTCCTAGTCATAAAACGGGTAAAAAAGTTGCAATCGTAGGTTCTGGTCCCGCGGGGTTGGCCGCGGCGCAACAATTAGCACGCGTAGGCCATACTGTCGTGTTGTTAGAAAAAAATAGTCGTATAGGCGGTTTGCTACGCTACGGCATTCCAGATTTTAAAATGGAAAAAATCCATATTGATAGACGCATGACGCAGATGGAGGCCGAAGGCGTTGAGTTTCGAGTCAATCAGCATGTGGGTGAGAACGTGAAAGCCGATGATTTACTAGCGGAGTTTGATGCAGTGATTTTAGCAGGCGGTGCTGAACTGCCACGCGATTTACCTGTGAAAGGCCGAGAGTTAGATGGCGTGATGTATGCCATGGATTTTTTAACACCACAAAACAAAGTCAATGCGGGTGACGCGATTCCAAACCAAGTCATGGCCACCAATAAAAACGTAGTCGTCATTGGCGGCGGCGATACAGGGTCTGATTGCGTAGGCACATCAAATCGCCATGGTGCAACTAGTATTACGCAATTCGAATTAATGCCACAACCACCGGAAAAAGAAAATAAAGAGCTGGTTTGGCCAAATTGGCCGCTCAAAATGCGTACTTCAAGTTCCCATGAAGAAGGTGCGAATCGCGATTGGTCTATCACCACTAAAGAATTGATTGGTGAGAACGGTAAAGTAGTAGCTTTAAAAGGCTCCAGAGTGGAATGGGTAAACGGCAAAATGGTTGAAGTGACTGGTTCTGAGTTCACCATTAAAGCTGACTTAGTTTTATTAGCGATGGGTTTTGTTTCGCCAGTACAAAAATTATTGGAAATTTTTGGCGTAGAAAAAGATGCCCGCGGTAACGCGAAAGCGACAACTGAAGGTGATGATAGCTATAAAACCAGCAAATCTAAAGTATTTGCAGCGGGTGATGTACGCCGCGGGCAGTCATTAGTGGTGTGGGCAATACGTGAAGGTCGTCAGGCAGCACGCGCGGTGGATGAGTTTTTAATGGGCTCCTCAACGTTGCCGCGTTAAGATTAGGCAAAAAATGAAATTAGAGCTTACAGCTAATTATCAAAGCTAAAGGACGCGAAGTAAACTATTTTGCGTCCTTTTTTATTAGGTGAATACCTAAGTAAATAAATGGGTAAAACAATGAGTGAATTAAAAAACGACGCGTTCTTAAAAGCGCTAATGCGCCAACCCACAGACTACACGCCTGTATGGATGATGCGTCAAGCTGGGCGTTATTTACCTGAATATCGTGAAAGCCGCAAAACGGCGGGCAGTTTTTTGCAACTTTGCAAAAATGCGCAATTTGCTACAGATGTTACGCTACAGCCGCTAGACCGCTACCCTTTGTTAGATTCCGCCATTTTGTTCTCAGACATACTTACAGTGCCAGACGCGATGGGGTTGGGCTTGTATTTTGAAGAAGGCGAAGGCCCTAAATTTGAGCGCACGCTACAGTTAGAAGCTGATATTCTAAAATTAGTTGTGCCTGATTTGGCTAAACTGCAATATGTATTTGATGCGGTTTCTATTATTCGCAAGGCCTTAAATGGCCGCGTGCCGCTGATTGGCTTTTCAGGCAGCCCTTGGACGTTGGCCACCTATATGGTGGAAGGCAAAGGCGGCACGGACTTTTTAACTATCAAAAAAATGGCTTATGCCCGCCCAGATTTATTACATCATATTTTAGAAACAACCGCGCAAACGGTGATTCAATACCTCAATGCACAAATCGCAGCAGGGGCGCAGGCCGTGATGATATTTGATTCATGGGGCGGCGCGCTTTCACACGATGCTTACATTGAATTTTCGCTTAATTATATGCAAAAAATTGTGGCTGGCTTAATAAAAAATAACGATGGCCGCAAAGTGCCGAGTATCGTGTTTACCAAAGGCGGTGCACTATGGCTAGAGGCGCAAGCGGAGATTGGCGCAGATGCACTAGGCTTAGATTGGGCGGTGGATATTGGTCAAGCGCGTAATCGTGTTGGTCATAAAGTTGCGCTACAAGGTAACCTAGACCCGGCAATTTTGCTTTCAACGCCAGAAGCGATTGAGAAGCAGGTAGAAAACGTATTGCGTAGCTATGGCTATGGCCATGGCCATGTATTTAATCTCGGCCACGGCATTACACAATGGACTCCGCCGGAGAATGCGGCAGCCATGCTAGAAGCTGTCAGAAAGCACAGTAAGCAGTATCATCAATAAATAAAAAAGCCCGATTGATATCGGGCTTTTTTATTGTGCCTATTTCTTATTTAAGCGTCATGCGCTTCATCGTATCATCTTTATCGATAATTTTATGTTTTAAGGCACCCGCTACATGCAGTGCAACTAAGGCTAATAAAACAATACCGACAATTTCGTGAATTTCCTCAAAAATTTCACGTATGCCCTTATTATCCAAGCCAGGAAACAAGTCTATTCCAAACCACATCACGCCATATTTACTATAAATGCCCATGATTAAGCCGGTTAAAGGTATTGCTACCATCAATAAATATAACAGGTGGTGTGTACCTGTGGCGATCTTGCGCTCTATGGCTTTATAAGAGGCTAACGGTGCAGGTGGCTTGTGGGATATGCGCCATAAAATACGGAAGGCAATAAGCGCAAAAATGGTGAGTCCTAATGACTTATGTAAATTGAAATAAAAGGTGCGTGGTGAAACCGCTTCAGCAAGCTGCCAGGTATAGATACCGAGATCTAGAAAATCATAGGCGGATTGTTTAGGCGCATCTTTAGGTAAATCTGCCATAAACCAACCCAACACAAACATGACAACCAGAAAAAGGCCGATAAGCCAGTGCAAAACAACCGCAGTTTTGGTGTAGCGAGAAGAAGGTTGATTCATCATGATATTCCTGTATATTAAATGTGCGACTATGTGACACGTGTCACAGCGAATAATTGCACAAAGCCGCAACATTCTAACTAATAAACTTAACTTCAGGAATAAATCATGCGAATTTTAATGTTAATACTTAGTATTATTGCGCTGATGGGCTGCGCGCATGCAAAATCTACGCATGATGACGCTTTTGCGATTGAAAGTATTGGCGACGGCATTTACGTGCATCACGGCGTGCATTTGGATATTGACACCGGCTATCAAGGGGATATTTGCAATGCGAGCTTTATTGTTGGTAGCAAAGGCGTGGCAGTGATTGACACTGGTGGCAGCCTGAAAGTGGGCCAGCAATTGCGTGAAGCTATCCGCAAGGTGACACCGCTGCCGGTGTTGTTTGTCATCAACACGCATGTTCACCCAGACCATATTTATGGTAACGCGGCTTTTCTGGCCGATAAACCACAGTATATTGGGCACGATAAATTGGCGACAGCCATGGAGCTACGCCATGAGGCCTATACTAAGCTGAACGAAAAATTGTTGGGTGAAGATGCCAAAGGGAGTGCGCTTGTGAAACCAACGATAGCCGTTAAAACCACGCTGGAATTAGACTTAGGCGATCGAAAATTGATGCTGACAGCACACCCAGTAGCGCATACGAATACAGATTTGTCAGTCATGGAAAGCAAGGCGAGTACTTTATTTGCTGGCGACTTATTATTTATTGAACGTACGCCAGTATTAGAAGGCGATATAAAAGGCTTGATTGCGGAAATTGAAAAACTGAAAAGTAGCCCGGCCAGACAAGTAGTTCCTGGCCACGGGCCAGTGACCAAAAATTGGGTCGAAGCGCTGAATAATGCCCAACATTATTTGAATGTGCTGTTAACAGATATTCGTGCCAGCATCAAAAAAGGAGAAAGCATGGAATCAACCATGAATAGTGCCGCTGCAACAGAAAAAGACAAATGGGTGCTATTCAATATTGCGAATAGGCGTAATGTGAATACGATTTACCCAGCACTAGAATGGGAATAAAAACGTAACTTAAAGATAATTAAAAAAAGAAAAAAATTACGATAAATAAGTAGTTTTACGCTAACATCCAACTCACCGCCCTGTGAGCCTTGTCAATAAAGGCTCACAGGGCGTCGTTTTTCTCTCGGGGAAAATTGCAGTAGCAATTAAAAATTATTTTTTTAGATTATCTACGCTACAAGCGGTAACAGGGTTTAGATAAAGCATCAATAAACCACCGGCAATGGCCAAATATTGCAACACTGGTAAATGCAGCAAAACCGAAATAATGACTGCGTAAATCGCCATGAATAGCGCAAAAAACTTCGTTTTATAGCCCAATAACAAAGCCAAACCACCAACCAATTGCACTAGAATGATTAAAGGTGCAAAAATACCAGGCAAGCCTAAGCTACCCAACCCGGCTTGATATTGTGCGTAACCGTCAGGGTTACTAAAAAAACCAACCATCAGCATCGTCACTTGTAATAAAAAAACTTGTGCGAGTAAAATACGGGCAAGAGCAGTTAAATAACGTTGCATAAATCACTTTCAAATTAACAAAATTAATAGCCAGCATAATGCACTGAACCCTCAATTTTCGCAAGCATCTCTAAAATGAAACCAGAAATAGCGAACGTTAACCATTTACAAGTCAATCACTCGCAAGTCGTGATTAGAGAAGTGACCTGGCAGAATGCAGAGCATGCATTGCGCGCTGTGAGAACACCTGTATTTATTCAAGAACAACTGGTAACCCCTGAATTTGAGTGGGATGGAAAGGATGCAAGCGCCGTACATTTGCTGGCATTGTCTGGTGAAGAAGCCATTGCCTGCCTGCGCATTATTAATGATCAAAAAATCGGTCGCATGGCCGTGCTTAAAGATTGGCGCGGTATGGGGATAGGCATGGCGTTAATCCAAAAAGCGTTTGAAATTATCAAAAACAATGGCGAAGCCAGCGCGTATCTATCGGCGCAAACGCATGCTATTGGCTTTTATGAGCGTGCAGGTTTTGTAGTGACAAGTGAAGAATATTGCGATGTGGATATTCCGCATGTTGATATGGAATATCAGTTTGTAAAATAAGCGCAATATAATTTTCGTTCGAGTTAGCGGTAGGGCTAAGCATTTGTTAGAATAACGTTTTATTGTCGAATCTAAAGGGAATCAAATGTCAAAAATCATTTTCAAAGCGGGTGAAGCCACAATCTACACGGAAGGTAAGGATACTGGCGCGGCGATGCCGGAAATTTTAATCGGTAGCGTAGATGGCCCAGTGGGCGCAGCATTTGCAAACATGATGGCACAAAGTAAAGGTCATACCGCGATGTTTGCCGTACGCGATTTGAACCAATTGGTGCGCCCTGCCTGTATGATGGCACCAAAGGTCACGCTAAAAGATAGCGCGAATATCGAATTGTTTGGTGGTTTGGTGCAGGCCGCAACGGCCGATGCGATTTTAGATTGCGTAATCGAAGGCATTATTCCTAAAGATCAAGTCAATGATTTGTGTATTATCAGCCTGGTTTGGATCGATCCACGTGCAGCTAAAGATGAAAATCTAGACAAAGCAGATATGTACAAAAACAACTATGAAGCAACTAAACTCGCGATTAAACGTGCACTGAATGATGAGCCTACCATTGATGAACTGATTGCCAATCGTCACAAAATCAAACACTGCATGTGGGAAGAGAGCTGGGGCGAGATTTAATATTACGCGAAATTAAGTTTTACACTAGCCTAACAAAACTTGATATGATGAACGGAGTAACCTGAAATTCGGAGGGTGTATGGCTGAACATAATGTATGTAAAGAAGCCTTCGACCGGCTTTGTGAAGAGGTGAATACCGACAAAAAATCGGCAATCGATCCGGACGATTATTGGTTGTTTGAATTAGGTTTTAGATCAGCGATTGAAGAATTGCTCTCTATTGCAGATGCTGGCACTCAATCACGAAAATTCGTCTCTCCGCGGTTTCAAATGCTGGCAGATAAAATTTTAAATACACGTTTTCATTAGATAAAAAAAGCGGCTGACAGCCGCTTTTTTTTGCGAACTATTTAACTATTGTCGCTAGTTTAAATAACCGTCAATTGGCTAGATTGGCCAAATCACCTAGTTTTTTTAATTACTTGGTAATTTTAGCAAAGCCCACTAACACCAACCCAATCACAACAACGACGCCAACAAACGTATAAATTCCTTGCCATCCTAAAAAATGCATCACGCTCTCCTTTTTGTCTTCAACACAAAAAAAGCCTATCTTTTAAAAGCTAAAACTTATTGTTCAAGATTGAATAATAATAGTTAAATACAGCCAATATACTTGACATATATCAAAGGTAATAGCTTTTCCTCAGACTATATTTGCCAGGCGATATTGGTTTAAGTTAGGGTTGACTGGTTTTTACTTCAATCGTTATATGTCATGTAACTAACAGCGTATCAAGAAAAATCGGCTTATACTAGGCATAGATACTGAAGACATCAATATAGAAGCGAACCCTTATGATTATTTTGGAGTAACGCCATGCTCACCATGTACGCAAATACAATTCCGCCTCTGAAACGCGCCCTTAGCAACTTATCGCATATTTTGAAAAAAGGTGAGGAATACGCCGATACCAAAAAGATTGAGCATAGCGTGTTACTGAACGCTCGGCTTTTTCCTGATATGTATCCGCTTACCCGCCAAGTGCAAATTGCCACTGACATGAGCAAAGGTGCGGCTGCACGTTTAGCTGGTGTGGAAATTCCGAAGTATGAAGATAATGAAACCACATTTGAAGCGTTGCAAGCGCGAATCGCTAAAACTATCGCGTTTATTGAAAGCATTCAACCCGAGCAATTAACAGGCAGTGAAGCACGCAAAATCACGATTACGATACGGAAAGTAGATTTGAATTTTACGGGTCAAGATTACTTGCTAAAATGGGTTAATCCAAACGTTTATTTTCATGTTACAACGGCTTACAATATTTTGCGTCATAATGGTGTGGAGCTAGGAAAGTCAGATTTTTTAGGTCCCAGAGCATTAAGTGAGAGCGAGTGAGATAGATAAACCGTTTAGCTAGGTTGATTCAGCCTACCAAGCTGTATTGATAGGCGGCTACATTTTACAAATAATAGTGGATTGATTACCAGGAGAAACTGCCATGGCGGATGATGATTTACACAGCACCAAACTCAAAGCGCACGTAAAGGCGGTTGAAGCACACAAATCCTTACTGGAGACAAAGCCGATTGATTCCCCCACGCATATGGATGAAGTAAAAGCCTCACTTGAAAATCTGGCAATCACGCTAGAAGAGTATTTAAAGGTGATTGGTATTCCATAATGCTAAGAAGCTTAGGGGAGTAATAT
This sequence comes from Methylotenera sp., assembly GCA_049643685.1. Lineage (GTDB taxonomy): Bacteria > Pseudomonadota > Gammaproteobacteria > Burkholderiales > Methylophilaceae > Methylotenera. The sequence continues at coordinate 10,806 of JBARQL010000051.1, read as the reverse complement.
TAAGTGGCTTCATGAAAATATTATTATGTGAAAGTAATAATGCCGCATAAATGCGGCATTATTTGTCGGCTTATGGGATGCCGATAGAGCCAGCGATTAAATCTGGCCTGGATAACAACTACAGATGATTAATCATTGAAGTGTCGATAAACGTCCCCCATTTCAGTTAACCTCCCCGAGCAAGCGCTCGAAACCACACCTCATTTATACGCCTAATTAATGATCATTACAACAAAAAATTAATCGAATTAGCTTGCCTGAGCCGCATTACAATGCAAAAAAACCTCCGAGCCAAAAACGCTGCCCTGCAAGCTTTATAAATAAAGGCTTGCAGGGCAGCACTTATAAAGACGGGTCAATTTTTCTTTGAAATGTCTACATGTATTGGAAATGATTATTTGTGTGATGGCACAATCAGTTTCAAAATCGTGGGGTCATCAGGTTCAATTGCGCTTTTGAAACTCTGCACTGATTTTCCATCGGCAGAAATCACATATTTATGAAAATTCCATTTTGGCTCGGAGCCGCTAGCGGCAATCAGTTGCTTGTAAAATGGGTTTGCGTTTTCACCTTTCACTGAACCTTTTGACACCATTGGAAATTTCACGCCGTAAGTCAACTTACAAAAACTGCCAATTTCAGAATTGCTGGTGAGTTCCTGCTTAAAGTCGTTCGAGGGAAAACCAATTACCAACAACCCTTGATCTTTATAACGACTGTACAAGCCTTCGAGCTTTTCAAACTGCGGGGTAAAGCCGCATTTGCTGGCGGTATTCACCACTAAAATAGGCTTGCCACGATAATCGCACAGGTTCACATTGGTGCCTTGCAAGGTCTTAAATTGATGGTTTAACAAGGCGGGGCAGTCTTCCGCAATAGCATTCGTCATGACTAACATCAGCAACACTCCTATTGAACAATATAAATTAGACATGAAGAGCTCCTTAAGTGAAATCATTTAATATGAGTCGGCATGATGCCTTAAGTTCAACGAGCGTTCAGCGAGGTTCGATATAAGTAATATTTTAAGTTTAATTGGAATAGAAACTGCTAAAACTTATTATTTATTGTTACAATAATTCAATGAATCATAATGATGAATCCAAGCCAAGTAAAATCGTGCCACGCAAAAATAAACCTGGGGGTGGCCGTCGGTTTGGGTCGGGTAAATTTCGCGAGTCCACCGCTGTAATACGAGTGCCAGAAAGCCAGGCACCAGTCATCAAAGATTTTCTTTTTGCCTATCAACGCAAAATGCTGGCAGGCCATCTAGACGCGGTAGGTGAATTCGAATGGCCAGCATTAACGGCCACTAGCGTGCAATTACCATTGTATAGTTCTAAGGTATCTGCTGGCTTGCCCTCGCCCGCTGAAGAGCATGTTGAAAAACGGTTAGACCCAAATGAATTCTTAATTGATAAAAAAGAGGCAACGTTTTTTGTGACGATTCAAGGCCTGTCGATGGTGGATGTCGGATTATTGCCGGGCGATAAAGCGGTGGTTGATCGTTCAAAATTGCCATCGATTGGCGATATTGTGTTGGCGGTGCTGGATGGTGAATTTACCATTAAAACCTTAAGTAGAACCAAACAAGGCAATGTGCGCTTGCTGCCGGCCAATTCTTCTGGCGCCTATGCGCCGATTGAAATTACTGAAGCGATTAATTTTGAAATCTGGGGTGTGGTGACCGGCTCTTTCAGGCGTTTTAAATAGATATTCTGGATAAATAGCCAACCTAGAAATAAAAAAACCTAGCAAAAGCTAGGTTTTTTGTGTAACGAACAACTATTATTTGTTCATTACGTACATTGTCACTTCAAAGCCAAAACGCATTTCAGTTGCTGCAGGTGTTGTCCACATAATAATCTCCAATGGTTTAATTTGAGTTGAACCGACGAGATGTCTTGTTCGAGTGGTTCCATTATGCGCCTTCGCAAATCAACAGCACTATTGCAGTTCATGAATCAAGGCTAAGTAAAATCATGAGATGAATCACTGGTGCATTATTTTGCAGCTTGATTGACCCAATACAAAAGTTCTTGATTCGACTCTGTGAACAGTAGCATTTTGTTTCGCCTTAAATTCTCATAGGCCTCGTCAACTGAAATATGTTGAGAGTTTGCATCAATTTGAGCAATCGGCGCGGAGAATTTAGCCCACGCAGGGTTTTCCACAAAGCCATGATCATTCATACAGTTTTGCAAAACACGTGCTCTCCGCCCTGCAATTTCCAGTTGTTGAAAATCAACCACAGCCGTCAAGCGGGCTACCGATTTTTCTGCAATGCCATCACAGGTGTTGATAGCGGATGCTAGTGTATTGTCGGTACGCACCGGTTTGTCAGGCGAGACATTCCCCATCCTATTCCATGCCCAAAACAATAACGGAATCATTAAAATGAAGCATCCAATGCCGTACTTTAAAGATGTTTTCATCTCATATTTTCAATGCGCATTCATAATCGTCTTAACAAGTAGCGCATTGCGGCATAGCGCCTAGGGCTTCATCTAAGCTCCCCAGCGCATCGGCGCTCATCGTTTTCAGCAACACGCGAATTTTATCGATCTCCGCCGTATTGCCTTGCTTTTGTGCAGTTAAAGCCAATGCTTGTAGACTGGCTGGGTGATTTGGGCGTAACGCCAAGGCCTTTGCAAAGTGTTTTTCTGCGCTGGCAGGGTCATTTAACTGCTGCGCAGAGGCGCCCAAGTAATACCAGGCTTCAGCGTTGTTCGGTTCGGTAGTCGTCCAGTTTGTCGCGATCTTATGTACGTCATCCCAACGGTTATTTTGAAAAGGCAACACAATCTGCATAAAAAATGGCCGCGCATCCTCAGGTGCATCCCAAAATGGCAAGGCGTGCGGTTCGTTAAATTTGCCAATGGGTGTCAGTAGCAAAGCTTTGACCCATTTCACAGGCATATTGTAAAAATAAGCGTGTTGGCCAGGGCTTTTAAAGGTGCTAATGCCCACTAAATTGCCGTCGTAATTAAACACAGGGCTACCACTGGCGCCGATGGCGAAGGCAGCTTTGGTGCGTATCACCTCGCCATCATCCATCGGATACAACGCTTTGACTGCGCTTAATTCCACATAAGGTGCGGGTGAATCACTGGGCATAGAAATTGAAATCACAGGTTGCTCGTATTGCAAAGCATCAGAATCTGCCATTTTGACGGGTTTAAATTCGGCCCACTCAAATTTTAAAATGCATACGTCGTGCTTCCAGTCGGCTTGCATCGAGACAGGTGAATAATCTACCCCCCATTTGCTCACACTAATACCGCTGACGTTATTCACCACGTGACAATTCGTCACGATATGATCTTTACTAATGGCCACGCCAGTGCCGAAGCCATGTCCGCCAGATTTTGTGTTGACGGCCACTTTTACCAGCGACTCTTTAAGTTGGTAGATCAGCGCATCTGTCGGCTCAGCTAACGGCTGTGCAAAAAGCGCTTGCGGGTAAATGAGCGGCGTGAAAAAGCTCAACCATAAAGCTAATTTTGCGGGTTTCATTTGCGTCATTCCATTCAATCAAATCAATCGGTGAGCAGCAACCAACTTAGTAGATACTCATGTTTACTAAGCCCGAATAACGTTGACCATGCAAAGGTCAATTTGTTTTATTTAATTTTAAAAATGCCTGAAATTTTCAATATAAAAACTTAGCTACACTAGGTTTGATTCATGTGAATTGTGAATGATTATTCTATCGAGCAAAAAACGCTGCCAAGCAAGCCTTTATTTACTTGGCTCACAGGGCAGCACTTACAAAGACATGCATCATTTTGCCAATTAAGCGTTATTTCTTCGGCATGGGCTTCATCGGAATAATTGAGCTGCTCGGCACTACCACGTCTTTGCTTTTCTTTGGTTTTTTCACTTCTTTATTACTTTTGATTTGACCTTTAGCCATGAGGATTCTCCTTGAATAATATTGCTAGCCTCATCATAGACCGATGGTGAAATATAGGGGGATTATTTGCAGCTGCGGGTTAGGCGGATGTTCTTAGCGGCTTCAGTAAATCACTCAGTCCGTTGTGGTCAATCTCTTGCATTAACTGTAATAACCGCCCCAGCTCACCTTTTGGAAAACCCTCACGCGCGAACCAGTTTAAATAATTGCCCGGTAAATCGGCAATCAGGCGCCCTTTATATTTGCCATAAGGCATGGCAAGGGTTACTAAACGTTGCAGGTCATCAGGGTTCATACGCGCAGTTTAAATGACGCTGAATTGAGAATCAATTTTAAAATTGATTAGGTGAAGGTTACTTTAAAAATAAAGAGGAGGTAATATAGATTGGTCACATTTAAAATCAAGCGAATAAGGATTCTTTCTCAAAAGGAGCTGTGATGCCGAAATATAGAATATTATCGATTGATGGCGGTGGTCTGCGCGGGCTCATTAGCACGCGGCTTTTGCAAAAATTGAGCAATACGCCAAAAATAAATGGCTGGCTTGATCGCGTCGATTTAATTGCGGGCACCTCAACTGGCGGGATTTTGGCGCTCGCGTTAGCTTCTGGCAAACCCCTTGAGGACATTGCGCAGCTGTATATTCAAAAAGGCCCGCAGATTTTCGACGATAGCATATGGGATAACATTCGTGATTTAGGCAAAACGGTCGGTGCAGATTACTCAAATAAAGTCCTTAAAAAAGAATTATTGAGTATTTTTGGCGATAAAAAACTCAATGAATTGAGTAAAAAGGTGACGATTCCCACCTTCGACCTTGATAATCAAGACCCAGACGATAGCAAGCGTACATGGAAACCGAAAATCTTTCACAATTTTTCGGGTAGTGATTCGGATGGTCAACAGCTGCTTGCCGATGTCGCGCTCTATACCAGTTCTGCACCTACTTATTTTCCCTCAGCCGATGGCTATATCGATGGCGGCGTTTTTGCCAACAACCCTAGCATGGTAGCGCTCGTACAGGCGATTTCTCAACGAAACAGGGCTAAAGAGCGTGCTAATATTGATGATATTGTACTGCTCTCGGTAGGCACCGGGGTGAGCCTCTCTTATATCAAGGGAAACACGATTGATTGGGGTTATGCGCAATGGGTAAAACCGCTGCTCAATATTTTAATGGATGGTGTGGCTGGCATTTCAGACTACCAAACTGCGCAGTTGTTAGGTGACCGCTACCAGCGTTTACAAATGACCTTTCCGACGAAACTTGCCATTGCAATGGATGATGTCAGTAGTATTGCTCGCATGGATACGCTGGGCAAAAATTACGATGTGGCCAAAGTAGCGGATTGGATAGAAAACATCTGGAATACGCCATAAGGGTTGCGATGCCAAAAATTAATCTGCTTGAATCTCACCTAGCACTTGCGTTGCCAGCCGTTCCATTTTTTCCAGGCCTACATCTGCTTTTTCAAGAAAATCCTGATCAAATTGGCTGGGGTCTGCCCATTGCTTGCCCTTGATGTAACATCGTTTTGCAAGCTTGGTGACGCCTAAGTCTTCCAATGCAAACCCTAATTCGGTCCAAAGCACGGCCAGTTCGGTTTCGGTTTCGTGAGACTGTTTTCCAGTTTCTTGCAGTTGCCGCATATAAACGGATGTTTTGCGTGCAGCAATGACTACTTTTCTTAACGCATCTATAGAAGCTTGCTTGCGCGTATTTTTTGCACGCTTGAGGTTACTAACCCAGCTGCCTGCGTGCTTAACTAATTCCCAAAGCGAGATGCCACTGAGTATTTCAATCATATTGGTCGGATTATGAGGGTTGAATTATAGGGGTCGAATTACATGGATTAGCAATAAGCAGCACGTATCACCAGGGTGATTCATCAATAACGCCTTAAGGGCACTTCTATAAATCCAATTTTCGTCATTATACGGCGTTGCTCACAAAAAATAACTCCTTATATATCAAACATATACCGCGTCATTATTTTTTGTTCGCGCCTTGTCTAATTTAGGAGCTTGAATTTATAGAAGTGCCCTTAAATAACATGGGTAACGTGTTACCCAAAAAGAGCACACGCCTAATTCTACACAATAATTCGCCCTGTTCGCGTAACCGCTTAAGTAACGGATTAAATATCGGATGAAAAATTTAAACGAATCAAGTTAATGGCAAGCCTGCTCTTTAATTGTGGAGTGTACACCCCAATGTTACGTACTTAGCTTCCAGGTGTACTGTTCTCATGACCCAATCTGCCAAATCCCTTGTTATACCACCCCTTGCTACACTACCTGTTGCCCCCAAGCGCATCGCTTCGCTTAAAGATTTATGGCCGTTTTTGCGGCCTTACCGCATGCAGGCAGCCATTGCTTTCGTCTTACTTTGTTTGGCTTCTGGCGCGTTGTTATTGGTGCCGTTAGCGTTTCGAGATTTAATAGACTTTGGTTTCGGTGGCGCAAAATCGGGCGGTCTGGCTTCGCAGGTCAATCTCAATAGCCACTTTGGTATTTTGTTTGGCCTGGCCGCGTTTTGGGCGCTCATGGTGGCCTCGCGCTATTACACGGTTTCATGGATAGGCGAACGCGTCACGGTGGATTTACGCAGTGCGGTGTATGGCCGCGTGCTCAGACAATCTCCACAATTCTTTGAGACTTTGCAAACGGGTGAAGTGCTTTCACGCCTCACGGGCGATACCACGCTCATTCAAACCGTGGTCGGCAGCTCGGCCTCGATGGGCTTACGTAGCTTGTTTCAATTTATTGGCGGCATGATCATGTTGGCCGTTACCAGTTTTTACTTATTTGCCATTAATGTTGGGCTAATGATTCTGCTCATTTTGCCGATTATGATGATAGGCCGCTCAGTTAAAAAACTCTCGCGTGAATCGCAAGACCGTATTGCTGATAGCTCTGCCATGGCGGGTGAGATTTTAAATGCCATGCCCACTGTGCAATCGTACACGCAAGAGCAACGCGAAATTAAACGTTTCAGCCAAAGTGCTGAGCTGAGTTTTGCGACCGCCTTGCGCCGTGTGCGTGTGCGCGCCATGCTCACGGCGATTATTATCACGGCCGTCATGGGCACCATTATTTTTGTGTTGTGGCTAGGCGCGCGCCAAGTCAGCCAAGGCAATATGACAGGCGGTGAACTCGCTTCCTTCGTGCTGTATGCCGCCATGGTGGCAGGCAGCGTGAGCACCATGGCCGAAGTGTGGGGCGATGTGATGCGCGCCGCAGGCGCGACTGAACGCTTGCTAGAACTCTTGCATGCCAGTTCTAGCATTGCTGAGCCTGCGCAACCGCAGGCCCTTGCCAGCAGCAAAACCGCGGCCATTCAATTTAATGACGTGAATTTTCATTACCCTTCTCGGCCGTTAACGCCCGCGCTCAAGCATATTACGCTTGATATTGCTGCGGGTGAAACCATTGCGCTGGTTGGCCCATCGGGCGCGGGAAAAACCACCATGTTTCAATTATTGCTGCGCTTTTATGAGGTTATTTCAGGCAGTATCCACATCAACGGGCAAGATATTCGCCAGCTTTCTTTGCAAAGCCTACGCGGTATGATTGCCATCGTGCCGCAAGACCCCGTTATTTTTTCTGCCAACGTGATGGAGAACATTCGCTATGGTCGGCAAAATGCGACTGACGCAGAAGTGATTGCCGCTGCTCAAGCCGCGCAAGTGGCGCAGTTTGTCGACCAGCTACCGCAAGGCTATGAGACCTTTCTGGGCGAGCGCGGTACACGCTTATCTGGCGGGCAACGCCAGCGCATCGCCATTGCACGCGCCATTCTAAAAGACGCGCCGATTCTTTTGCTGGATGAAGCCACCAGCGCCCTCGATGCGGAATCTGAAATTCTCGTGCAGCAAGGCCTTAACGCAGCCATGCAAGGCCGCACGACGTTAATGATTGCCCACCGTTTAGCTACTGTGCAAAAAGCTGATCGCATTGTGGTGATGGAAAATGGCGAGATTGTTGAAATGGGCAACGCTGAATCGCTGCGCAACCAAGAAGGGTTATACGCAAGGCTTGCTAATTTACAGTTTGAAACTTAAGAGCACTTTGAAAATGACTTGGGGCTGATAATCTCACGATTTTACCCAGCTCAATATTAGCGCAGCAATACATGCCACAATCAGCGCGATACTGACCCAGCTTGCAATACGGGCTTTTGCGCCAATACGTGCATCACCCATCATTGCAGCATTACTTGCCAGCAAATACAATGCAAGCACATGCAGCGGCAACATCACTGCATTTACCACCTGGCTGGTATAGATGAGCGGGATGAGCGGTAATTCAGGCAATGAAACCACACTAACGGCAGCCAAAGTCAGCCCAATAAATGCGGCATAAAACAGCTGAAAATGACGTGAATCTAAATCTAATGAAGCTGGCGCGCCTATGCCTTCAGCAATGGAATAAGCCGTCGCAAGTGGCACAATCGCGGCAGCAAGCAACGATGCGCCTAGCAGGCCAGCGCCAAACAGTACCGTTGCAAACGAGCCAGCCAGCGGGCGCAGTGCGATTGCGGCATCACTCGCATCATTGATATGCACTCCCGCGCGATTAAGCGTCGCGGCGCAGGCAACGGCAATCGCCAGGCCAATCACGCCAGTTAATATTGAGCCAATGACGACATCCACTTTTTCCCAACGCAAATTGGCGACGGTAATCTTTTTATCGACTGCGTAAGATTGAATAAACGCCAAACCCCAAGGGGCAAGTGTGGTGCCTAAGGTGGCGGCAATCGCTACCCAACCCAACTCATCCACAGGCATGTGCGGCACAATTGAGTGATGCCAAACCTGCGACCAATCTGGTTGAGCCAGAATGCCATCAATGATGTAAAGCGCAAGCATCGATGACACAATCAGCAGAATGCGTTCTATCCGATGGAATGACCCCAGCACCACCACCAGTGAAATCAGCACGCCAGCAATCGGCGCACTCACCCACGATGGAATGCCAACCAGCGAACCAGCCGCTGAGATGCCAGCATACTCTGCACAAATTGTACCGAAGTTAGCAAACAGCAAACCAATGACCGCAAAATAACCCCAGCCATGCCCCCAGCGTTCACGAATGACACCGACAAACCCCTTGCCTGTGGCCGCGCCTATGCGCACCGCCATCAGGTGAAACTGTATGAGTAAAATGGTTGAAGCTGGAATAATCCACAACAATTGATAACCGTGATCAGCCCCAAGCACCGAATAGGTGGTAATGCCAGCAGGGTCGTCGTCCGAAAGCCCCGCGAGCAAGCCAGGCCCAAGTACTGCCAGAAACGCAGAAAATGCGCCAATGCCTGCTGCACGAAAACGAGAAAACTGCAGCGCAATGCCGCGCTTATGATGCGCCACCGCGTGCGGCGGCGCGCCCATAAACGCGCGGCTACGGTGCAGCAATGATTTTTTGTGTTTGTGGCGAACGGTCATCGGGTTTTAAGAATAGGGTTTTGGTAATAGGTTCTTGGTTAATATACTAATTAATAAACTAGCGGCAGCCATACAATTGAGCTTTCATTTTATGTTATTTTTGCACCTTTACAACTGCTCGTTAGCTATTGGCTTTGCGGGCATCAAGCATATTACGCGCGATGTATTGTCGTGATTGCGTCCTACGGCTACGCAAATAAGCACGGCTCGCCAATCTACAGTTTGAATCCTGACAAATTGCACTAAAAATTGACACCTTACTGGCTTCATTTCGCAGTGACGCAACTGCGGTTGATACGAATTTAGCTTTACGCAATTAGCTAACGCACTGATAAATGGTCACTCTGGTTGATAAGGCAAAGTAATTAAAACCAATAGGTTTTGTTGGCCTGTTTTTTGCTGTTTAGTGGAAGGTGGAGGGTGGAGGTAACAAGCCGTTCATCCACTTGAATATTTTAAGGAGCGCAACATGATCATTTACCAAATCATCAACGAACAAAACAACCCAGTAGTGGAATTTCATGATCTGCACGATGCAGCCCTGGAAGCCGAAAAATTAAACTATCGGGAAGAAGACCACTACTTTTACGTCGCTGAGCTTGAGCGAGAAGAACACTAAAAAATATTTTTTATCAAACAGAAATTCACCCGAGCAAAAATCGCTGCCCTGCGAGCCTTGTAAATAAAGGCTCGCAGGGCAGTGCTCGAGAAGACACACTGATTCATTGCATTTAAAATGCTTAAATTAAACAATGAATTCACTTTTTTCTAAAGATTAAACCAACCCTGCCGATATTAAACTTAAGACCTCAACCTTTACTCAAGGTAATGCAGGTGCTGGCAAACCGGCTAAACAGACAAAATTTGTTGGTGATTTGCTGATTGTAGTGATTTTTGCATAACATCTTCCTCCCTAAGAGCTTGTCACCTAATGTGCAGGCTCTCTTTTTTTGTGCGTTAAAAACGCCCGAGAGATTTTTATGCCTCTGCGAGCCCTATAAATAAAGGCTTCCAGAGCAGCACTAACTAAGACAAGTGAAATCAAGCTATAAAAGGAGTATTTTTTGATGGTTTTTGTAGGGCGTATTAGCAAAGCGCAATACGCCGAATGTAAAGCTTTTCATGCGATGCAAACCGCAAGCTATTGCGCTACGGGTTTATTTAAGTGGGCCGAACGGAGCAACAGGTCAATCATCAGCACTCGCGTGCCTTATTGGTTTAATCCTCTTCATCTGAAGTATTCATCGCTTGATGCGCTTCGGCATGCTCTGGCTCAAAGCCTGCTTTTTCCAAAGCAATGCGGTAACTACAACTCGGCAAATGGCCTTCTAGCGCACCGTTGATTTTGGTGGTTTCTTCTTTGCACAATGCGCAACGGTAGCGATGTGAATGCCCCTCAAAACGTTCTTGCGGGTAATCAATATAGAACAGTTTTTTCATCTT
>JBARQL010000050.1:0-2504 GCA_049643685.1 Methylotenera sp. | reverse complement strand
TCTTTAGCGGGTTTAACTCTGTCGCCATCCACGTGCACCTTGCCCCCTTCAATTGCCGTAGTTGCTAAGCTACGCGTTTTAAAGAAGCGCGCAGCCCACAGCCATTTATCCAGCCTACATTTATTATCTGTTTTATCTTCCAGCTGTCGCATTGCTATTTTGTAAATATATGGGGCAAATTCGCTTCCAGTGTTTTCTTGAACGTGCCTAATCTAGCTTCTGCGAGCTGGTTAATTTCAGCTAAAGTATGTTCTGTAAGGTGCGAAATACCTTCAGCCACATTATTCATCGTCGCAATATGAAACTGACCGTTGGTGACGGCGTCTACCACCTCATCGCCCAACATCAGGTGTCGCATATTGCGTTTGGGGATTAATACACCTTGTTTGCCATCCAAACCGATGTCTTTACACACTCTAAAGTAACCTTCAATTTTTTCATTCAAGCCACCTACAGGCAACACTTCTCCATGCTGGTTGAGCGCACCAGTGACGGCGATACCCTGCTTAATTGGCACTTGGGCCAGTGAGGATAACAAGGCAAATAACTCCGCACATGAGGCAGAGTCACCCTCTACACCGCTGTATTCTTGCTCAAATACCAAGGAAGCCGTCATGTTCAGCGGGTTGAGCTGGGCGAAATTACTATGCAGCCAGCTTTGTAAAATCATCACGCCTTTATCATGGGTAGGGCCGCTCATGGCGACTTCACGGTCTATGGTCAGTACATCACGACGGCCAGCATAACAATTGGCTGAAATACGCACAGGTGAGCCGAAGCTGGCGTCAGCAAGGTCTATGTGGGTAAGGCCATTAATTTGCCCAATCACTTCACCATGCACGGTAATCATTAACTCGTTATCTACAATTGAATCCCGCATGTGGCCTTCTATATAACTATGGCGGGCATATTTGCGGTTAATGGCTGATTTGACATCTTCAATGGTCACTAATGTTGCTCCGCGTAAACCTGCAGCTGCTTCACTTTCCAGCATGAGTTTTTCTAGTACCGCAAACTGCGTACTGATACGAGACTGGTCTTCCTCAAGCCTGTGCATGGATTGCAGCAAAGCCGTGACAGCCTCTGCAGTAAAGTGGCGGCATTTAAATTGCCGACATTTTTGTGCGATAAACGCCGCATACGCCGCATAGTTTTCAGCATTGGCTTTTACTTTTTCAGTGAATTCAATTTTGATTGGAAAGTAGCTAAAAAAATCATAATTCTCATCAATCATCAGGTAGTAATCTTCACGCGTCGCCACCAGCACTACCTTAACGGATACTGGAATAGCCGCTTGCGCACTAACGAAACTACTGCCTTGACTACTGCTGCTGCTTAAGTCTTCAATTTGCAGCGTACCGTTACGCAGAAAGCGATGTAATTTCTCGAGTATCTGCAAACCATTTTGCTCGTCGGCTAAAATATCACGTAAATGCAGCAACAACGTGCCCCCGTCAGCGCGCAGCAGATTACCGGCACGTAGGCGCATAAAGTCTGGCGTAGTGCTGGATTCACCCGCACTCTCTACCCCACCAAATAAAGAATGTAAACTTGGGTCATTGTCATAAACCACCGGTGCGCCTTGGTTGGATTGATGTTCAACCAACACATTGGCACGATAACGCCCCAAAAAGCTTTCATTAAGTAATACTTCTAAGTTGCTATCACCATCACCGCTAGGGTTGGGCTGCCAAGCTTCTAAAAATTCTAAAATATCACGCTGCATTAAGTCAAAATAATGTAGCGGCATTTTTTCCGGTGCTATCAGCGTGATACTGGCCTTCACTATGCTTAATTGTGCCTCTATGAAAATCTGCACTGGCACCATCGAGCTTTGTTGCACCCTCGCCTCGAGCAACACCGCCAGGTCTTTCGCAAGGTTGCGGATGAATAAATCTAAAGCCTGCCTTAATTGTATGGCAGCCCCGGCCGGCAATTTCAAGAACAAGGGTTTTCCACTGGCGTCAAACCGGTATAAAGCCACCAAATCACTCGATATAGGTTGTTTAGCGGCAGCTTCATGCATCGCACTCAGCATAAGTGTCGTACGTCCTGTACCCGGCTCACCAAGCGCCAGCAGATTAAACCCCGCTTGCTGCAAATTCAAGCCAAATTCGGCCGCTTTCTTAGCTTCTGATTGCGCCACCCAAGCTTGATGCTGCGCACTTTTGCTATCTGCGGCAATAAGCTCGGAGGTATCAGCAAAGCTAAATTGCCGGGCGGAAATATTCAGCGTTAATTGCTGCGGCGATAATAAATTTGAACTGGTAAATTGCGACATATAGCCTTGATTATTAAATAACTGATTGAATTTTATCTATTTTTTATTCACTACTTAAGCCAGCGCTCACGTGCATCTTCATCTGTCAGCTTGGCATCCACCCAACGCTCACCAGAACTGGTAACTTCTTTTTTCCAAAACGGCGCTTCCGTTTTTAAATAATCCATGATGAATTCACAGGCTTTAAAAGCCTCACCTCGATGCGCACTACTCACTGCTACCA
>JBARQL010000049.1:0-15769 GCA_049643685.1 Methylotenera sp. | reverse complement strand
TGGATGGCAAAATTAAACTCGATGATGCATAGTAATCAAATGGAACAAAAGTTATCGCAGGTTTATAAACATTGATTAAAGATTAAATATGGGTAATTTAGGGTGACAGATGTTTAAACCAATCGACAGTTCTACGGTTTTACCCGTTGCCAAAGTCTTGCCAATTTTAGCGGTAGATAAAATTGGCGATACACTGCAAACGCTGACTAGTCGAGCTAACCAATTTTTGGTTGGACAAGAGTATCAAGCTTTAGTGACCGCTAAAGCTAGTGATGGTGCGCATCTGGTTGAGGTGGACGGTAAATTGCTCAAAATGGAGCTCGGCACACAGGTCACAAAAGGCCAAATGCTCACGCTGCGGTTTATGCAAGAAAATCCAACGCCCACTTTTTATTTAGTGGCTGGTGATAAAGCGGGTAGTGCGTCTAGCACAGATATTAGCCAGACAGGTTATCTGCTAGGAAGCATCCTCAAACAGGCTGAAAGCGAAGGCGCACCAGTGCGTTATCAGGCAACCTCAGTGGTGACGCAAGTGCCGAATAACCCCCATCAAGTCACGCAAGATTTAAAATTGGCTATTCAAAACAGCGGCTTATTTTATGAAGCGCATCTGGGTGAAGTGGTTACGGGGAAAAGAACCATTGAAAGCATGCAGCAAGAGTTGCAACATGTAGCGAATACCATGCTGAGCCCCATTCAGAATACACTTCCCGCACAGCAACTTGCCATGCTTGAAAACCAGCGGCTATCTTGGCATGGTGAGATTTGGCATGGCCAAACCATGGATTGGGATGTGTATCAAGAGCAAGATCGGCACGCATCTCACGATAAATCCTATGATACAGAATCAGCTGAAGGTTCAAGACCGATATTCAGTGAAATTACATTGCATTTACCGCAGTTAGGTAAGGTTTCAGCACGCGTTTGCGTGGCGGATGGTCGAGTGCAGGTGAATTTACTCACTGAAAATGTACAAACGCTAGAGACTTTCAAAAGAGAGCGGCAGCAATTATTTGTAGCCATGACTGAAAATGGTCAATCAGTCGAAGCCTTGACGGTAGGCCGATATGAATAGCCAGACGCATCACAATGCTAATCAGCAAGCCATTGCTTTAGCTTATGGCACAGGTGATTATGCACCCAAAGTGGTGGCAAAAGGCCGAGGCGCCATTGCCGAGCAAATCATTGCTTTGGCGAAAGAACACCAGGTATTTGTGCATGAATCAAAAGACTTGGTGAATTTGTTGATGCAGGTGGATTTAGATGACCACATTCCGCATGATTTGTACTTAGCGATTGCTGAAATTTTAGCTTGGATTTATCGGTTGGAAGAAGAAAAAGCACAAACTTCCCGGGTCTTTATTAATGCGTAGTTACGTTAATTGACGAAACGTTTATGGTCAATAAAACGTTTAAAAGTGCACATCACTAAATAATATGAGCTACTTTACACTACGTAGTAGTAGGATGCTGGCATGAATTTTTGAGGCTAGAAACTACAATTTTTAAGAAACAGATTTTTCTCATATTCCATATGTTTTTCAAAAGTTATTTGGTTGTTAGTTAATCGCTGGATAACCAGTGCACCCTCTACTACAATTAAAAAACGTTCAGACCATATCTCAGCCTCTTGCTGACTCATACCAACTTCACAACCTAATTTATTGAGTGCAATTAACCAGTCGTTATAATCATTATTTAGCATTGTTTTGATTTCTGACTTTGTGTCACCAAGATTAAGCACATTCAAAAGGCAATTCTTTCTGCCTTCTCCATATATCGCAGTAATAGTAACAATCATATTGCTAAATCGTTTGGCAGGAGTCACGTTGGTATTTAATAGCGGATCAAACACATGCTTATGAAGATAATTGCTAATATAGATAACCACAGTTTTAAGCATATCGTCCTTACCAGCAGGAAAATGATGGTACAAGCTTGATTTCTGTAGCCCAGTTTCTTCTGATAATTGTGAAATAGAAGTTCCTTCGTAGCCACGACATCTAAATACTTCAAATAGCGAGTTCATTAACGCGTCGTTATTAAGCGTTTGTTGTGCCATAAAAACTTCCTATAAAAATGATGTTGACATCATACCGAACATTCGTTACATTGTCACTGTACCGAACATTCGGTGCATTTACAATGAAACTTTAGATAAAGGAATTTATGATGGCTAAAACAGCAATTATTATTTTGTCAGATCCAAAAAGTGGTGGCGACGAAGCGTTAGGTCGTGCATTTAACGGCATGGCAGCAGCTTATGACATTAAGCAATCTGGCGGAGAGGTATCAATTACTTTTCAAGGCGCGGGTACAAGATGGCCTGATCTCATTACAAAAGCGGATCACCCATTGCATGGCCTATACGAACTCGTAAAAGGTGATGTTGCAGGTGTGTCTTGTGGTTGTGCAGACGTTTTTGGTGCTGCTGAAGGTGCGAAATCTTGTGGCATGAACGTAATCAGTGAAAACCAAATTCCAGGCACTACGGGGTTGGCAAGTTTTGGTAAATTTCTAAAATTTGGCACGACAATTTTAACGTTCTAAAAATACAGGTAGACCAGATTCGGTCTGCCTGTATTTATAGCATTACCTAAAAAACTAAATTAAATCTATTAAGGAAAATAAAATGAAACGCTTAACAATTGCAATATTTGCATTATCAAGCTTAATACTAAGCTCGTTTGCCTATGCGGGTGGCAGTAAAGTTGAACTAGGTGGCTACTGCCCTGTAGGTTACGTAGCAGCACAAAAAGTAGTTTATGGTGACCCAAAATATGCTTCAGAATTCGAGGGGAAACTCTATTATTTGAGTAGCGAAGGTGCCAAAAAAATATTTGATGCGGAGCCTGCGAAATTTGCCCACGCTACTAAATACGAAAGTTATTGTGCTACAGGCGTAGCATTAGGTAAGAAATTAGATACTGATCCAAATTTATTTACTAACGTCGATGGCACGATTTACCTATTCTCAAGTCAAGGCGCAAAAGATGCGTTTGATAAAGATCCAAAAGCAATGATTGCCAAAGCAGAAGCAAACTGGCCAAAAATCCGTAACAAGGCCCCTAAAGATTTATAAGTGCCAAAGTGCCGTTGCTAGGAATTGGCAATGGCAACGCTTTATATAGGCAATGTCCACTTGGATACTCATTTGGTGCCAGAGGCACGAATACATACAAAAAGGAATACGAAATGAAACATCAAATACTACTCGCAACTGCATTTTCTAGCATTGTGGCGGCAGGATTTTCAGCTAACACATATTCAGCAGAACCTAGCAAAGAAAAATGTTTTGGTATTGCCAAGGCTGGTCAAAATGATTGCGTAAACTTGTCAGAAAGCCATTCATGTGCTGGGCAAGCGAAAACAGACAACGATAAAGGCGAATGGAAGCTGGTTGCGAATGGTAGTTGCAAATCACTAGGCGGGATATCGCTAACCGAAGCAAAAACGTTATTCGCTACAGCAAAAAAATCTTAAATTCAGTAAATTGATAAAACCAACATCATGCTCGTAGAAAAACAGAAACCGCCGTTCATAGGCGTTGGACTTAGAAGCGTTCATTATGAAGTTGCTCTGTCTAAGCGATCCGATGTCGATTTTCTGGAAATTCATGCAGAAAACTTTTTTGTAGATGGGGGAGTAATGCTATCCGTGTTAGACGAAGCCGCATCTCGTTACCCCATCAGTCTGCATGCAACCGCCTTAGGGCTTGGCTCAGCTGTCGGTGTACCACAGCATCATGTGCAAAAGCTCAAACATTTAGTTGATCGCATCAATCCGTTACTGGTGTCTGACCATGCTGCGCATGGTTGGTCCGCTCATAATGATGTATTACATCATTCGGGTGATTTATTACCAATTGTATTCAATGAAGCAGGCTTATTAACACTTTGCCGCAACGTAGAACAAGTACAACACTCACTAAATCGACGTATTTTGGTCGAGAACATCTCCGCTTACATAGCGTTATCCAACAACACTATGACAGAAAACAACTTTTTAGTTGAATTAACGAAACATACTGGTTGTGGCCTGCTACTTGACCTAAATAATCTTGTAGTAAATGCGATGAATGCAGGAATTCTTGCGCCTTTAGATTATGTTGCGGAATGGATAGGAGCTGTTCCTAAAGATGCTGTTGGCGAAATTCATCTATCAGGTTGCAAACCACAACCAGTTGGAGAATTGATCATAGACGATCACAGCCGTGAGGTATCAAAAGTTGTTTGGGCAGCTTATCGCATAGCAGTGCAACGATTCGGCTCAGTTCCAACACTTATTGAATGGGACACAGACCTACCAGACTGGGAAGTTTTAATGAATCAGGTAAGCATCGCACGCACTATTTCTAGTCAGAATTACGCATCATGATTTCTCAAACTGACAGCACATCAGAACAACTAGCAGCGGACATAGCTGATATTGGGCTAATTACAAGCAATGCTGGCTTGCAGATTTATAGAAGAAATCTTTCTGCGACTGCAACACGTGCCCTTGAGATTAGCTTCCCTACGTTTGCAGTGCTTTTAGGTAAGGAAGGCCTTAAGGTAGCAGCTACCAAATTTCTAAGTGATCATCCATTACAAAGCGGTGACTGGGGTGAATGGGGAGAAACACTACCAGAGTGGATACTTCAACAAGACGCGCTTTTACACTTACCTTATTTAGCTGACATAGCAAAGTTAGACTGGATTTGCCATATAGCTGAACGTTCGGCCAAACCATATAAAGATCGAGAATCTATAACACTACTGGCGTCAATGGATGCTTATGAGCTATATCTGCAAACTACAGCTAGTTTAGCGGTTATGACGTCAAATTTTCCTACACTAGAAATATGGCAAGCACATCATGCTGCAGAAATTAACAAGGCAAAGTGGCTCGCCCTTGCCAACCAACCATTGGCAGATGGAACTCAACAATACATTCTAATTGTATGCGAAAAATGGCGCGCTATCCCACGTACTATTAGTGCTTCTGAATATGCGTTTATGCTGGCACTGTTAAAAGGGCAGTCGGTAGGTGATGCGTTAGATGCTGTGCAAGATAACAACGATTATTCTACGCCACTATGGTTGTTAGAGGCTTTAAAGCAATGTGCAGTTATTGGAATTACACACATCCCAAAGCTAATTGATGGGGGAGTTTTATGAAATATGTCTTAATAAAACTATATCTTTGGCAGCATCAACTACTAGCTGATCTAAGGAAATTACAAAACATTGCTTTACTGGTAGCTCGCTTTTATATTGCGCAGGTTTTTTTCCTTTCAGGTTTAACCAAAATTGTTAACTGGAATAACACATTATATCTATTTCAAAACGAGTACAAGGTTCCATTCCTGCCATCCGAGTTGGCCGCATGGTTAGGCACTAGTGGCGAATTGATTCTACCTGTTTTTCTCATCATGGGTTTGTTGGGAAGATTCTCTGCCATTGGTTTATTCGTGGTCAATCTAATGGCTGCTGTGAGTCTTGTAGAAATTGCGCCTGCTGCATTATCACAGCACATGCTATGGGGCTCATTGTTGGTCGCTCTCACTATCCTTGGAGCTGGCAGAATTTCACTAGATAGTTGGCTTAAACAATGGGCGCATAAAACACTGGGATGCGATTAGTGGTAACACATTCATACACAGTACGACACATAAGATAACCGCACCAAAGAGCAAAGGAATTTATTATGCCAATGGCATTTGCCACAATTAGTTTCACCGAAAGCGTAAAAGCCGCTCAAACTCGCTATGGTAGCCGCGAGAATAATCGTGCTTTTGAGCTTTTTGATGACCCACGCAATCAACTAAGCGACCGCGAAAGTGAGTTTATTCAATCTCGCGATAGCTTTTATATGGCGACAATTTCTGAAAATGGCTGGCCTTACGTTCAGCATCGTGGTGGCCCTAAGGGTTTCCTAAAGGTTCTGGATTCACGCACAATTGGATTTGCAGACCTGAGTGGAAATAGACAATACATCAGCGTGGGCAACCTGAATGCCAATGCGCGTATTTCGCTTATTTTAATGGATTACCCTAACCGCCGTCGCCTAAAATTGTGGGGGACAACACGAATTATCCATGCCTCTGACGAACCAGAAATGATCTCACGCTTAGTCGTATCAGATTATCAAGCACGAGTTGAACGAGGCATTGTGATTCAAGTCGAGGCAATCGAGTGGAACTGCCCACAGCACATTACCCCTAGATATTCCGAAGACGAAGTTGATCTTGCACTGCAACCCTTACTTGATGAGATAAAACATCTGCGCGAACAGATGCAACAGCAAGGCTCATCAGGAATAAAAATGTTTGCTAATGAGCCACTTGGTAGTGGCTCGCTTCCACTTGTGATTTCTGGCATACGCCAACTAACGCCACGTATTCGTGCTTACGAATTACACCACCCAAAAGGCGATAAACTTCCTGTTATAAGTGCCGGCTCTCACTTGAGAGTTCCAGTGCTATTGACGAATAATGTACCTAGTACACGTAATTACTCGATTAGCTCTAACCCAGCACAACGCGATAGCTTCGAGATTGCTGTGCTACTTGAAGCCAAAGGTACAGGCGGGTCGCGCTTTGTCCATGAGCACTTTCAACTAGGTATGCATCTAAACTGTGGATTGCCACGTAATGATTTTACCTTACATAAAGATAAGCGTTCAGCTGTGCTAATCGCGGGGGGCATTGGCATTACGCCAATTAAAGCAATGGCAGTTGCGTTAAAAAATGAGGGGCGAACTTTCCAGTTTCACTATATTGGGCGCAGCAAGCCTGACATGGCTTACATTGACAGCCTGCAGACTGAGTTTGGTGAACAACTCAATATACACACATCCAGCCAACAAGGCGTTGATCTAGCCAAGCTTATGTCTAATGTTGCTGATGACTCTGTTTTCTACGTTTGTGGTCCACAGCGACTGATTGATGGTGTTCAACAAACTGCAATTAAACTTGGCATATCTGAGGCACGCATCCGCTTTGAACGCTTTTCTAGCCCTGTTATTGGCAATACACAAAGCATTGAAGTAGAACTACGCCGCTCTGGCAAAACTCTATTAGTTGGTCCTGATGAAAGCATCCTTAACGCTGTTGAAGCTGCTGGCGTAAAAACTATATCAGATTGTAAAGTCGGTAACTGTGGTACTTGCGCGGTCAAGGTATTGGAAGGCTCCCCTCTACATTGTGATACCGCACTCACCGAACGTGAGCGGACAAAAGACAAATTGATGTGCATCTGTGTTTCACGAGCTAACTCAGCCAGACTGGTGCTGGATTTATAAATAATAGACCTAAGGATAAGCCATGATTAAACTCTACGAATTTGCACTATCTGGTAACTGTCACAAGGTGCGCCTAATGTTAAGCTTACTTGGGCTTAGCTACACTAGCGTACC
Source organism: Methylotenera sp. (assembly GCA_049643685.1). GTDB lineage: Bacteria > Pseudomonadota > Gammaproteobacteria > Burkholderiales > Methylophilaceae > Methylotenera. The sequence continues at coordinate 8,371 of JBARQL010000049.1, read as the reverse complement.
CGTCAATGGCAGCTCGCGGGAACATAAATCACCTGAATTTCTTGCCATGAACCCGTTTGGTCAAGTGCCTGTGCTCAAAGATGGCGATACGGTAATTCGAGATAGCCAGGCTATTCTGGTTTATCTCGCTCATCAATATGGCGGCGAGCAATGGTGGCCAATTGATGCGGTCACTTTGGCCCATATTACCGCTTGGCTATCAACCGTTGCTAATGAAGTAGCACGTGGTCCCAATTTACTGCGCCTGCATCACAAATTTGGTCGTGGTAGCATTAACTTAGAAGTAGCCCAACAAGCCACAGATATGTTACTAAACATCATGGATGAACGCTTAACCAGCCATGACTGGATTGCGGTGGACGCACCAAGCATTGCTGATATAGCGCTTTATCCTTATATTGCACTGGCAGCGGAAGGTAAAGTAGATCTCTCTCTATATGAATCCGTACTCGCTTGGGAAAAACGTATACAAGCATTACCAGGTTACGTTGGCATGCAAGGCATGTAACCTCGCCGCAATTTAGTTATCCCCACATTTATTGATTACTACCGTTTTATTCACAAAGGAGAAATATCATGAACACCACAACTGAAGCTCGCCCGCCCTTCCCCCCATTCACTAGAGAAACTGCAACACAGAAGGTACGTATGGCAGAAGATGGCTGGAATAATCGTGACCCTAAACGTGTTGCGCTTGCCTATACACCAGATAGCATTTGGCGAAATCGAGCCGAATTTCCACGCGGACGTGCAGAAATTGAAGCTTTTCTGACGCGCAAGTGGGCACGTGAGGACGAGTATAGGCTAGTCAAAGAATTGTGGGCATTTGAAGGCAGCAGAATTGCAGTTCGTTTTGCCTATGAATGGCATGATGAAGATGGCAATTGGTTCCGCTCATATGGGAATGAGAACTGGGAGTTCGATGAAAATGGCTTAATGCAGAAACGCTTTGCAAGCATCAATGACCTACCAATATCCGAGTCAGAGCGTAAACTGCGCTGGCCTTTGGGTCGCCGTCCAGATAACCATCCAAGTTTAAGTGATTTGGGTTTGTAATCAAGAAGCTATGCAATCAAAATAACTTTAACTGGATGGGTTTTTGCGTATTCACAATTGACTTCATGAACTTTGGCTATTGTTTCAGAGGATGGATACATGATGACAACATCAAGAATACCATAATTTAAAATGCTACTTTATTATAATGGTTGCATAAGCCAACGCCGAATGCCGTGAAAACAATAGGCTAATGATCGTATTTTTCAGGGTATCTTATTAGGATGCTCTGGAAGCCTTGTAAATAAAGGCTCGCAGGGCATATTTTTTCTCTCGATGGATTTTGCGTGATTTAATTTGCTTTAAAAGACCTTAAACTTGCATGTTCATGATGTCGTGATAAGCAGAAACGAGTTTGTTTCTCACTTGAATGGTGGCTTGAAATGAAATGTTCGCTTTTTGGTTAGCAATCATGACATCTGAAAGGCTCACGCTGTCGTCGCCCATGGCAAAATTTTTGCCTAAACTTTCCGCACTCTTTTGCACTTGATTCACATTATCGAGTGAAGCTTTCAATGCCTGTGAAAAGTCCAATTTGGAAGTGCTTTGAGTCGATTTGCTTTCATTCAACCCTAAACTGGGTAAGGCTTGTGTTTGAGGGCGCTGCGCCGCAACCTTAAGTTGTGACAGCATTGATTCAATTCTGCCTGCGTCAATTCCACTCATGTTCATTTGATGCTTCCTCTTTAAAAATCCTCAATTCAGTATAAATATAAGCGATGTGAATTGAAGGCGTTATCTCACGGTGATCAATTTAACATGTGGCTTGCCAGGTGAGTGGTGTAAATAAGTCGGTGAAAACCGCTCTATTCCGAAAATTGAATTTGCCTTAAATCCGCATAATAGTCATTAATCCATCAAAGGCATGCCAAAAAGCAGCCATGAAGATGGAAGGTAGGCAATTTAATTTTAGCGAAGTAATTGGAGATTAATGATGGCAGTCACTAACGCCACCTTAACAAACGAAGTTGGTATGGGCATGGGGGGGTTACCGCAGCTTGGTAACAAACTGATGCTCGTCGCAGGCATTGCTGCCGTGATCGCCGTCATGGTGGTGTTTTGGCTATGGAGTCAGCAACCTGATTATCGTGTGTTATTTGCCAATTATTCAGATAAAGATGGCGGGGCGATTGTCGCCGAGCTTGAAAAGATGAATGTGCCTTACAAGTTTTCGGATAGTGGTACTGCGATTTTAGTGCCAGCTGCGCAAGTGCATCAAGCGCGCCTTAAATTGGCGGCAGATGGTTTGCCTAAAGGCGGCAATGTTGGTTTTGAGTTGTTAGAAAATCAAAAATTTGGCGTGTCACAATTTGTAGAACAAGTCAATTTTCAACGCGCTTTAGAAGGGGAACTTGAGCGTAGTGTGCAATCTATCAGTGCCGTTGAAGGCGCTAAAATTCATCTCGCCATTCCAAAGGCGACCGTATTTGTGCGCGATCAGCAAAAACCGACCGCATCCGTCTTATTAAATTTACGAGCTGGACGCAGTTTAGACCCGCAACAAGTCGCGGCGGTGGTGCATTTAGTGGCGAGCAGTGTGCCTGACTTGCCAATCGCGAATGTCACGGTGGTAGATCAAAATGGGTCGTTACTATCAGATACTTCTAAAAAGGCAGGCGCAAACAATTTAGACGCAACACAGATTAAGTATATTGATGATATGCAGCAAAGTATCGTGAAGCGTGTGGAATCAATTATTGCACCGATTGTCGGCGCCAAAAATGTACGCGCTGAATCAAGTGTGGAAATTGATTTTTCGACCATAGAACAAGCGGCAGAAACCTACAAACCGAATCAAAAGCCGGAGGATACAGCGATTCGTAGTATGCAGAATAGCGAATCTCAAACGGCGGATGGCGGAGCAGCCAATGGGGTGCCAGGCGCTTTGTCTAATCAACCTCCTAGTAACGCAACTGCCCCAATTGTGGCTGAAGGCGCACCAGCAGGCGCGGCTGGCGTTGAAACTGTCCCTGTGAATAGTCAAAAGAATACAACGACTAATTTTGAAGTGGATAAAACAGTGCGTTACACGCAACAGGCGATGGGTGGTATTAAGCGTTTAAACGTAGCCGTTGTCGTTAACAATATGCAAGTGGTGGATAAAAAAGGGAGTGTGACTTATCGACCACTCAGCGATGCTGAGAAAAAACAAATCAACGACTTGGCGATGCAAGCAATGGGCTTTAATAAAGAGCGTGGTGACTCGCTGACTGTCGTGAATAGCTCTTTTGCAGAAAACCCCGTTGAAAAATTAGCAGATGTGCCGATGTGGAAAAATCCAGAAGTGATTGAGTATGCGAAAGATGCCTTGCGTTTCTTGGTGGGTATTGTCGTATTGATGGTGATTTACAAACGCGCATTAAAGCCGATGCTGAATAAATTAACAACGCCAACACAAAAACTTTTGCCTGCCCCTGAATCGCAACAAGAAGATGCGGTGGTGAGTATCGGTAATCAACAGTCAAGGAATGCTGCACCGCCGTATGAGCAAAATTTATTGGCGGCCAAGCAAATGGCAAAAGAGAATCCTCGTGTAGTAGCGAGTGTCGTCGCAAACTGGACTAACGGAAATGAGTCATAGATATGAGTGATGCAGGTGTAATGCGTAGTGCTGTTTTAATGCTTGCTTTAGGCGAAGATGAAGCGGCAGAGGTGATGAAATATCTTGGCCCCAAAGAAGTGCAGAAACTGGGTGCAGCCATGGCAACCATGAAATCAGTGGGGCGCGATCAAGTAGAAACAGCGCTGAGTGACTTTATGCTCGAAGCAGAGCAAAACAGTAGTTTTGGTTTAGATTCTGACGAATATATTCGCTCGGTACTTACCAAGGCGCTCGGCGATGATAAAGCTTCTAATCTACTGAACCGTATTTTGCAATCTCGCGATGCGAGTGGCATTGAGAGCTTGAAATGGATGGATGCGCATAGTGTGTCTGAGTTTATTAAAAATGAGCATCCACAAATCATTGCAACGATATTGGTGCATTTGGAATCTGACCAAGCCGCTGAAATTATTGGGCATTTCCCTGAGCGTTTACGTCAGGACGTGATGTTAAGAATAGCGACACTTGATGGCGTTAAGCCAATTGCGCTTCGTGAACTCAATGAAGTCATGACAAAACTATTGACAGGCAATGAGAATATCAAAAAACAAAGTATGGGCGGTATTAAAGTGGCGGCCGATATTATGAATTTCATGGGTGGGGAAAGTGAAGCCAGTCTCATGGAAGGGCTTAAAAGCTACGATGAAGACATGGCGCAGCAAATTATGGATGAAATGTTTGTGTTCGATAACATCATGGACGTGGATGATAAGGGCATTCAAGCTTTGCTGAGAGAAGTGCAGTCAGAAACGTTGATTGTTGCGCTTAAAGGCACTACCGAAGAAATGCGCGACAAGATTTTCCGCAATATGTCATCGCGTGCAGCTGAAATGATGAAAGAAGATCTGGAAACCAAAGGCCCGGTCAAACTTTCTGAAGTGGAAGCACAACAGAAACAAATCTTGCAAATCGTGCGTCGTTTGGCAGACGAAGGGCAAATTATGTTGGCAGGGAAAGGCGAAGATGACAAATACGTATAAAGGTGCTGAATATGTCTAGTGTTGCTACGCCAAAAGAACAGCAAACCGCTTATGAGCGTTGGGAGATGTCTTCTTTTCCAGAGGATTTTTCACAGTCGCGTACTTTAAAGAGCAAGCCTGAGAAAAGCGCAATGGATGCGAATGCCCTCTCCAAAATTCTAGAAGGAGCGCGTAAAGAAGCTTACGAAAAAGGTATCCAAGAAGGCTTTACGGTCGGTATGGCAAAAGCAAGGGAGCAAGCATTAGTTGAAAAACAAGCCTTTTTGCAACTGATGAATAACTTTAGTGCAGCGCTGGAAAAACAGGATGAACAAATCGCGGATGATGTGCTCGCCCTTGCGCTCGATATTGCAAAATCCATGATGAAAATTAAGTTGAATGTAGATCCTTCGGTCGTTCTGCCTTTAGTCATGGACGCCATTCACTATTTACCAAGCGTGCAGAAGCCTGCAAGAATTTTGGTGCACCATGACGATGCGAGAATTCTAAGAGTATATCTAGCCGAAGAGTTGCTGAGCCAGGAATGGCAAGTGCAAGAAGATAGCAATATTGAACGTGGCGGCTGTTTGGTTGAGACTGGTGCAAACCAGATTGATGCCACCAACCCAGTACGCTGGAAGAGAATTACTGAAGCTTTATCGCAAAAAAACGACTGGTTGTTACCTTAATGCAAGCCACTGCTACCAGCCTAGAAAGTAATGTCAGCAACCTGCATCAGCAGCGCTGGCAGGATTACATTCGTGATTGCCGCGAGATTTTACGGATTATTGAGCCGCTGGAAATTGCGGGCAGAATTACCAAATTAACAGGGCTGGTGATGGAAGCGGTCGGTATTCAATTGCCGATTGGGTGTGCATGCTATGTGCCGCTTGCTGAGGGACGTCGAGTAGAAGCTGAAGTAGTTGGCTTTGATGGTGATGTACTGTTACTGATGCCGCAAAGCAGTGTCGATGGTGTCGTGCCAGGCGCAAAAGTGTTTGCGCTCGAAGTGGCAGAAGCCTTGCCTAAACCACACCATTCGAATCCACCGCGTCGAAGAGTCACTGACCGTGCGCGTCATTTGCCAGTGGGCGAAGGTTTATTAGGGCGTGTTGTGGATGGCGCGGGTAATCCGCTAGATAATTTAGGCAAGATTGAATCCACTAAAAGTGCGCCTTTAAGCGCACGTCCGATTAATCCGCTGATGCGTGCGCCGATTGAAGAGACGCTTGATGTCGGCGTGCGCGCGATAAACGCCATGCTTACGGTTGGGCGTGGGCAGCGGATGGGTTTGTTTGCAGGTTCTGGCGTAGGTAAAAGTGTGTTGTTGGGCATGATGGCACGCTACACCACGGCGGATGTGATTGTGGTTGGTTTAATCGGTGAACGTGGACGCGAAGTGAAAGAGTTCATTGAACATATTCTGGGTGAGGAAGGGTTGGCTCGATCTGTCGTCGTCGCGGCACCTGCTGATGCTTCTGCGCTCATGCGTTTACAAGGCGCAAACTACGCAACGACGATTGCTGAAAGTTTTCGCAATCAAGGCAAAAATGTATTGCTGATTATGGATTCACTTACACGTTACGCCATGGCGCAGCGTGAAATTGCGTTGGCCATTGGTGAACCGCCAGCCACAAAAGGTTATCCACCTTCAGTGTTTGCCAAATTGCCTGCATTGGTTGAGCGCACTGGCAATGGCATGCGCGGAGAAGGTTCGATTACCGCGTTTTACACGGTATTGACAGAAGGGGATGATCAGCAAGACCCGATTGCCGATGCGGCACGTGCCATCTTAGATGGGCACATTGTACTCAGTCGTAGTTTGGCTGAAAGCGGACATTACCCTGCGATTGATATTGAACAATCGATTAGCCGAGCCATGCATAACATTACCAGCCCAAAACACCAAAAGTTAGCACGCAAACTCAAACAGCTTAACTCACGCTATATGCGGAGTATTGATTTGATTAACGTGGGTGCTTATGAGGCTGGCAATGATGCAGTGCTTGATCAGGCTATCGCTAAACATGAGTTAGTCGAAGCCTTTTTGCAACAGGATATTACAGAGCGCGCTGGCTTCAATGAGAGTTTAGACGCCTTAGATGCCATTTTGGATGAATAAAACCTAATATTAAGTCCACTAATTAAGAATGAATAGAAAATTGTGATGAAAATACATGCAACTCCAGCATTAAAGATATTAAGTGATACGGCGGTTAAAGAGGCTGAACTGGCGACTGAGGCTTTAGCGAAGGCCATGAAGCAGGCATTTGAGGCGCAAAGCAAATATGATTTATTGCTAGGGTATCGGCAAGATTATTTGAATAATCTAAACAGGTCTCTCGAAAACGGCATTAATGCTGAAGCGCATCAAAACTTTACCAATTTTCTAGGTAAATTAGATCAAGCGGTCGTTGGTCAAATGGATATTGTGACGTCAGCTAAATATCAGGTGACGGTGCAGCGTCAACTCTGGCAAGAATGTCAGCGTAAAAAACTTTCATATGAAGTATTGGCAACTAGAAATGGGCGGCGCCTGCAAAAGGTTGAGCTTAAAAAAGATCAAAAAGCGATGGATGAATTTGCGATGCGGGCAAATCGAAAAAGTAGAGCCTAACTAGTAGGTTAAAAAATAGAGCAAGACAACGTAGTGCTGAAGTTAAATTAATTACTTGGGATTAAATATCATGCAAAAAATGTCAGTTGAAATGACGTCAGTTGTATCCATCAATAAAATGAATGGACTTGAGCATAAATCCAATTCTGACCGTGAAGGCATGGTGGCAATAGAACCCAAAAATGTGTTTGAAAAGTTATTAAAAAAACAGGTGCAATCTCATCAGAATCATTCTGCACAGAATGCTTCACATCAAAACTCGCCCCAATATAGTACTCAACAGGTTGCTGGTGCTACTAATCGCTTGAATCAACACAAACAGCCGATTGAAGTACACACACACAACGATGGCTTAAAACAGGATAAAGACCAAATTCAAGCTGCAGAGGCGACCGAGGAAATGATGCAATTAGCGCTACTATCCGTGCCTGTTGAAGAAAAAGTGCAGGCTCAAGACAAGATTGCAACAAACGCGAACATTGAATCAGTAAATAATCAGCAGAATGAGCAAATCACTGCTAGCGTATTGGCGGTGATGAGTCCATTGGTAACGATTAACAGGCAAAATAGTGGGACTGACGTTGAAATCGGGATTGAACAAGTCAAGATTGACTCTTCCGCAGCCTCGTTCTTAGGCAAAGAGGCAAGTAAGCATACACAAAAAGTTGAAGAGAATTCAGATAATACAGAAATAAATGACGAGCCCCTATTGGCAAAGGGCGAGAGAACCTCATTTGCTGAAAAGGTCAATGAGGCTAGAGCTTCAAATGCAAGTACGCAGGAAACGTTCACTGAAGTGACTTCATCAAAGATATTCACTAGTGTAAAAGAAAATATGTATGGCGATTCTGCTATTTCGGCTTTACAAAAAACACTGCAATTGACGCAGACTGAGCAAATGAGTGGTTTAAATACAACGCAATCAGTCGCAGTTAAGCAGACTATAGAAGCTTATCCCGGAAAAACAGGTTGGGATCAAGCGATTAGCCAACGGGTAGTGTGGATGGTAAGTGCGGGGGAGCAATCTGCCACATTAACGCTCAATCCGCCCGATTTAGGCCCATTGCAAGTCGTGGTCAGTGTGCATAATGGGCAAGCCGATACGCGCTTTACTTCTGATAATGCTGAAGTCAGGCA
>JBARQL010000048.1:0-1544 GCA_049643685.1 Methylotenera sp. | reverse complement strand
GATTACGGTTCCTCCGAAGCCGATTTGCAACAACGCTTCAATGAAGGCCGGCGGCTGATGCACCTGCCGCGAATCAGCCTGCTATTGCTGTCGAGCGCGGCGCTGATTCCGTGGTTTGGACTATTGGGGCTATTGCCAGGAGCGGCGGCTTTAGCTTTATTCGGCGCGGAACAGGTCGAGAAGCAGCGCGGATTACGGCGAATCGGGATTGCACTGCCGATTATTCAGGTTGCCGTCGCGCTGATTCGAGAACATGCCGCAGCTTTTTATCACCTGAGCGCCAATAGCGCACGCTATTACAGCCTGCCGCTGCTGGCTCTTGGCGCAATGCAGCCCGCGTTATTGCCTGCAATTATTTTGCTGCTGGCGGTTGCGCCGCTGGTGGATTACCGGCGACTGCAACCGCAGTTGTCATGGCCGATCTTTACCGGTTTGTACTGGCTGGAATTGGCCGCGTATCAAGTTGGCCTGTGGCGCGGCTGCTGGCAACGTAGAACCTTGCGGCCGTTATTGCCGCGTTTAATCTGGCGGAAATAACCCGCAATGATTCACTATCCGAACTATCCTTAATCTTTGTAGCACACCTGTTGATTGCCAACCTGAAGGAGATCGTTTCAATGTTTATTCCTGTCGAGCAACGCCCGGAGACCGCCACTCTCTCTCATCCGTCCATTGCAACCGCGCTGCCGGTTACTGCATTGGCTGACCCTGCTGTTGTAGCGCGGCATACTGAACCCTCGGTAGAAATTCCGCAAGTGACTGAAGAACTGCTGATTGAGGAAGTCAGTATTGATGGGATGTGCGGCGTTTATTAAAGCTGATGCGCTCCCCTCTCCCGCGTGCGGAAGAGGGGTTGGGGGAGAGGATGATTTGAATAATCAGTGGATCAACACCTCAAACAGGATTTCTATACCTGCATTGCTATTCTATTAAGGCTGTCTCAATGGGCAAACTGCAAGGTAAAGTTGCATTCATCACTGGCGCGGCGCGAGGTCAAGGCCGGGCGCACGCGGTGCTGATGGCGCGGGAAGGCGCTGATATTGCGGCGCTGGATATTTGTGATGACCTGCCTTATCCGCGCTATTCGCTGGCGGTACGCAGCGATTTGGAAGAGACCGCCCGCCAGGTTCGGGAATGCGGCCGCCAAGCCATTGAATTAGTCGCCGATGTGCGCGATAGCGCGGCAATGGCGGCGGTGGTCAACGAAACCATTGCCGCTTTTGGCCATATTGACATTCTGGTTTGTAATGCCGGCATCGCTGATATGGCGCTGACCTGGGACATTACCGAAGAGTGGTGGGACACGATGATTGATGTCAATCTCAAGGGCTATTGGCTGGCGGTGAAATATGTCGTTCCGCATATGCTGGCCCAACAGACCGGCGGCAGCATCATCATGACATCTTCCGTAGCCGGATTGCGCGGCGAACCCGGCATGGCCCATTATTGCGCCTCGAAATGGGGCGTGATTGGTCTGGCTAACTCGCTGGCGCAGGAACTGGCCCCGCACAACATTACCGTCAATACCCTGCACCCTACCGCAG
>JBARQL010000047.1:0-59988 GCA_049643685.1 Methylotenera sp. | reverse complement strand
ATATGCGCAAATTTACAAGCGGATTTGAGTGGCTCACTCACTAAAATATGGTCTATGCGCATGCCAAAATTGCGCCTAAACCCCATCATGCGATAATCCCACCAGCTAAAGCTCTTTTCGGGTTGCTCAAATAGTCTAAAGCTGTCATGTAATCCCAATTGCAATAGTCGCTGAAATGCCTCGCGCTCAGGCTTGCTCACCAATACCTGCCCAATCCAAGCCGCAGGGTCATGGCAATCACGGTCTTCAGGCGCAATGTTGTAATCACCAAGTAAAACTAAGTTGGGGTGTGTTTGCAGCTCTTGTTTAAGCCAATGGGTCAGTGCATTTAACCAGCTGAGTTTATAGTGATACTTATCACTCTCTACGGCTTGTCCATTGGGAATGTAAGCACACACTACGCGCAAACCATCGATGGTTGCAGTAATCACGCGTTTTTGTTCATCCTCATAGTCAGGGATGCCAGACTGCACGTTTTCAATGGTATGCGGGCTTAAAATCGCTACGCCGTTATAAGTTTTTTGCCCAATATGCACAGCGTTGTAACCAGCCTCTTTTAAGGTTTCATAAGGGAATTTACTATCCTCTTGTTTAGTCTCTTGCAAGCAAAGTACGTCAGGTTTATTGGCGTTCAGCCAGTCCAGTACATGCGGTAGACGCACATTGAGTGAATTCACATTCCAAGTAGCTAGTTTCACAGCATGTCCATAGAAATAATTTGATGGTATTTTAACATGCTAAAAAGGCGCGCAACAAAAAGCGGTTTATTTTGGCTTAAGCCACCATACATGCTCGATGGCTGGGCATTGACCTTTTAACCCACCTTCAACATCTACACTGGCTAAAAAGGCCAATTCAAAATTGGCTTGGTAGTGCTGTATAACTTCATCTGCGCAAATCGAAAATGGCGGCCCTTGATGCACAGATTGGTCATACTTAAAGCAAATCAGCAATTGCGGAGCATTGTGAGTGAGCGCCATTAAATACACGGAATAGGCTTTGCGCATATCATTAGGCAACGCTACCAAAGCCGCACGGTCGTACACTGCATCTACCTTGCCCAGCATGGCAGGAGTGACTTTAAAAATATCCCCCACAAACATATCAATGTTAGTCGCACTGTAATGTGTGATTTCGCCAAGCTTGGTGAACGTGGGCGTTAAGTTGAGTTGCTTAAACAAATCTTCAATCGCAAGCTCGCTTAGTTCTGCCCCAGCAACACAGTAGCCTTGGGCTAACAACCAAGCAATATCCAACGTTTTGCCGCACAAAGGCAAAAAGATGCGCGCGCCTTGTTTAAGTTGAAGAGCGGGGAAGTGCTTAACGAGTAAAGGGTTAGCTTCAGGCAGGTGAAAGCCAATTTGGTTATCTTGCCATCGTTGGTGCCAAAAGTCGTGTTCCATATTTGCTAGTGCTTTGTGGGCTAAGGGCTGTCTTCTAAATATTTCGGAATACTTTCGTAGTTAACATCCCAAGGCAATTGATGTGACAACCAAACCTCTTCCGTGGGAGGATAGTCTTCTGGATTGCTGATGGTGGAAGTAGTAACATCAATCGTTGCAGGTGTATCCTCTGATTGATAAGTAAGACTTGAGCCGCACTTACCACAAAAAGTACGCAATACTTTTACAGAGGATTGAAAAATCTGCGGTTTCTCTTTAGTGAAAACAAGACTTTCTCGTGCGACAGTGAGCCATGACACGCTGCTTGCACCGACAGATTTACGACATGATGAGCAGTGACAAATGCTGACACTTGTTGGGACTTGGTTGATTCGGAACTGTATTGCCCCACAAAGACAACTACCTTGTATTGGTAAGCTCACAAAGTGGGTCCCAGTATTAAAGTCACATTACACTTGTTAATTTGCCATTCCATTATGTCTTAAGAGTGCATCCATACTTGGCTCTCTCCCCCTAAACGCTACAAATGACTCCATTGCCGGGCGGCTTCCACCTTTTGCCAGCACTTCATCTTTAAAGAGTTTACCTGCTTCGTGTGAGAGCACGCCTAGTTCTTCAAACAGGCTGTAGGCATCGGCAGATAAGACTTCTGCCCATTTATAGCTGTAGTAGCCCGCGGCGTAGCCACCTGCAAAAATATGGCTAAAGCTATTAGGAAAGCGGTTCCATTTTGGGGGACGTACCACAGCCACTTCATCGCGCACTTCTTCAATTAAGTCGAGTGCGGTTTTATTACCATTGGGGTCAAAGTCACCATGTAGGCGCATGTCGAATAGTGAAAATTCAATTTGGCGCAAGGTTTGCATCCCTGCCTGAAAGTTTTTGGCGGCGACCATTTTGTCGAATAATTCGTGTGGCAGTTGCGCGCCCGTTTCTACGTGGGCTGTCATGTGGCGCAGCACTTCCCATTCCCAGCAGAAGTTTTCCATAAATTGGCTTGGTAATTCAACAGCATCCCACTCCACGCCTTTGATGCCCGATACGCCATATTCGTCCACTTGCGTCAGCATGTGGTGCAAGCCATGACCAAACTCGTGAAACATGGTGATGACTTCATCGTGCGTAAATAGCGCAGGTTTACCGCCGACAGGGGCGGAGAAGTTGCAGGTGAGATAAGCCACTGGCAATTCGACGTCACCCGCTTTTAGGCGGCGGGTAATGCATTCGTCCATCCAGGCGCCACCGCGTTTATGGTTGCGGGCGTAAAGGTCTAAGTAAAAATAGGCAATGGGCTTGTTTTGGTTGTCGCTAATTTGGTAAAAGCTGGCATCTTTATGCCAAACGGGCGCATCGGCTTTTTGCACACGCACATCAAATATGGTTTCTGTCACTTTAAATAAACCAGCTAATACCTTATCTTCAGGAAAATATTGTTTCACTTCCTGGTCAGAAAATGCGTATTTTTCCTGACGCAATTTTTCGCTCAAATAGGCAATATCCCAAGCTTGCATGTCGTTTAAGCCAGGCTTGCTGGCATACTCAGTCAATTCTTGCATATCGCGCTCAGCATAAGGTTTGGCACGCTTTGCTAGGGTATCTAAAAAGTCAGTCACTTGTTTGGGTGAATCTGCCATTTTGGTGGCAAGTGAGGCTTCAGCATAGTTGCTAAAACCAAGTAGTTTGGCTTCTTCTTTTTTGAGCACCAAAATGTCTTTAATTAAGCCAGTGTTATCCCATTCAGACTTACTGAATTCTGAAGCGCGAGTGGCGTAGGCGCGATACATCGCTTCGCGCAGGGCGCGGTTATCGGCATATTGCAACACGGGCATATAAGAGGGAAAGCGCAAGCTAAATTGGTAGCCTACTTTACCATCCGCTTTGGCGGCTTCTGCCGCAGCCTGAATGGCATCTTCGGGGATGCCAGCTAAATCAGCCAAATTTTCAACGAGGTGTTTAAAGTCGTTGGTGTTGTCTAAAATATTTTCTTCAAACTTGCTGCCAAGTTTTGAGAGTTGCTCGGAGATTTCTTTAAAACGGGCTTTTTCTTTAGGGGGCAGCTCTGCACCGCCCAGTTTGAAATCACGCACTTCATTGTAAATAATTTTTTGCTGGGCGGGCGTGAGCTTGGCAAAGTCTGGGCTGACCTGAATTTGCTTATATTTTGCATATAGCCGTTCATCTTGCGATAAATCGCTGCCAAAATCAGTAAGCTTGGTTAAGTTTTCGTTATACGCTTCACGCAGTTCGGGGCTATTCACTACTGCGTTCATGTGACCAACTTGGCTCCAAGCGCGGCCCAATTTCTCGCTATGGTCTTCTAGTTTAAGTGCGAAGTTATCCCATGTTGGCGTTTCTGCTGAAGTGGCCAGACTTTCAATCAGTGCGCGGCCTTCTGTTAATAGGCAATCAATCGCAGGACTGATATGTTCGGGTTTGACTTCGTTAAATTTGGGTAGGCCAGAAAAAATTAGTAATGGGTTTGACACAGAATTCCTTAATTTTTTAATGGATAAATACTTAATTGATGAATCTTAAACACAATGGATAGCGATAAGTTTCACCTTTACTCGTAGCAATGGCGGCAATAATGCAAAAAACAATATTCAGTACCCAAATAATTGGGAAAAATATCAGCCCGATGAGTATCCACGAAAGCACGCCTGCGGCCAGGTAAGCAAGCACCATGGTAATTTGAAAGTTAAGGGCCTCTTTGGCTTGATCAGCAAGGTAGGCGCTGTCTTCTTTCTTTAAAATCCAAACGATTAAAGATGGAATGAACGAGAACACTGTGCCGCCCAGGTGGGTGACTGTGGCGATATTTTTATCATCGTTATTTGGAGTGGTGATTTCGGTTGTCATGGTAAACCTTCCTAAATTAGAGGTGAAAATACAAAAGTGAAACTTAATGCCTAGTTTTTAAGCGCATATCAATAGGCGTATAGAATTTAGCGACTAACGGTTCTATTTTTTCTATGTCTGTGAGCGCCAACACTTTTTTAGTGTCGGTTTTTAACTTGTTGAGTTGGCTATGTAGGATTTGCTGTTTAACGCTCAAAATATGCGATGGATGCATAGAAAGTTGACGTAAGCCCATGCCAATCAGTAATTTGGTGAGTTTTGCCTCACCCGCCATTTCGCCACAGACTGAAACAGATTTGCCTAATTTTTCACCCGCTTTAATCGTCATCGAAATAAGCTTTAGCACGGAAGGATGTAATGGATTGTAAAGGTGTGCAACGGCATCATCCGTGCGGTCAATGGCAAGCGTATATTGAATTAAATCGTTTGTGCCAATTGATAAAAAATCCAGCTCGCTTGCAAATGCCTCGGCGTTAATAGCGGCAGCGGGAATTTCTATCATGCCCCCTAGCGCAATATTTTCATTAAATGCGATATTCTGCTTTCGCAGGCTTGCCTTCGCGCGCTCTAAAAGCAACTTGGTTTGTCGTAACTCAGAAAGTGTAGAGAGCATCGGCACTAGAATCTTAATGTTACCAAATGCAGATGCACGCAGTAAAGCACGTAATTGGGTGTGAAAAATTTGCGGCTCGGATAGGCAATAGCGAATAGCACGTAAACCTAGTGCAGGGTTGGCACACTCTACAACGCTTTCAGGATTCATTTGTTTATCGGCACCTAAATCCAGTGTGCGGATAATCACAGCGCCACCACTCATGGCTTCAGCCACGGCTTTATATGCAAGAAACTGTTCTTCTTCATCGGGCATTTCACGCCGATTCATAAATAAAAATTCGGTACGATAAAGGCCGATGCCCGTTGCACCGGAGGCTTTAGCGGCAACAACATCATCAGGTACTTCAATGTTGGCAAACAAATCGATGCTCGTGCCGTCTAGAGTGATGGCTTTGGTGGTCTTAATGCGTTGTAATTTTTGCTGTTCAAGTTCCCACTGGTCTTGGCGTAGTTTATATTCGGTTAAGATGCTTTTGTCGGGGTTGACAATGACCACCCCTTGTTTGCCATCAACAATAATGAGTTCGCCATCACGAATTAAATCGCGGGCTTTTTGCAGTGCAACGATCGATGGAATATTCAGGCTACGCGCTAAAATGGCCGTATGTGAGGTGGCACCGCCTACGTCAGTAATAAACGCGGCAAATTCATGTTGCTTAAATTGAATCGCATCGGCGGGAGAAATATCATGTGCCACTAAAATAAGTTTGCGTTCTTGGTGCAAAGCGTTGGCTTGTTGTTCTGTGCTTAACTGACTGGGATGCCCAAGCAATACTTTAATGACACGCTCAACCACCTGTATGACATCTTGCTTGCGCTCGCGTAGATACTCGTCTTCAATCTGCTCAAATTGCGCAACAATGTCGTCCATTTGTAACTTAATGGCCCACTCTGCATTGCATTGCTCTCGCTTAATAATGTCTTTAGGGATTTCAGATAAGGACTTATCTGATAGCATCATTAAGTGCGTGCCAATAAATGCGCTTAATTCTGCGGGTGCAATTTTTCTTAAACTGCTATTAATGGCCTCTAAATCAAGCTTAACAGTACTGATGGCATCGCTGAAACGCTGGATTTCATCATCCACCAAATGTTTGGGCAGTTGATAATGCACCACTTCCAATAACGCATTAGAGACTAGGTGGGCATGTCCAATCGCAATGCCGCTGGAAACACCTACGCCATGTATTGTAAAACTAGGGCTGTTGGGGTTTGTCATATTTTCACAATAACCATAAGAAATTACTCACCTTCACCAAAGTAGTCAGCAATGAGCGCGCTAAGCCCGTTAATAGCTTCTTGTTCATCTACACCGTTAGCTTCTAGCGTAATCAATGAACCCTTGGCAGCGGCTAACATCATCACTCCCATGATGCTTTTAGCATTCACGCGGCGACCATTACGGGTAATCCAAATTTCACTAGAAAATTTGCTAGCCGTTTGTGTGAGTTTGGTTGAAGCACGCGCATGCAGTCCTAGTTTATTGATGATTTCTACTTCAATGCTAATCATTTATCGTTAAGCCTAGTCATTTTTAAAGTCGTTATTAAATATGGTTGAGATTACTTTTTGTTATTGAGCGTCACCGCATGCGAATCAAAGCGATCACAACTTTCACGGCTAAAATGCACCACACCTTCACGCCCACCGCTAATTGCTTTTTCAACCAGCGCTAGTAGTGATTCATGACGATACGTCATGGTACGGACAATCATAGGCATATTCACACCTGCAACCCCTTCAACTACACCAGGTGATAACAACTTGGTGACGATATTGCAAGGTGTTGCGCCGTACATATCAGACAATACTAAAACGCCATCGCCACTGTTGAGCGCCGACACTAAGGCTTGCGCTCTGGGCAGCAAGTCGTTTGGGCTATCTTGAGTGTTGACGGCAAGAAATGCCAGTTGTCTAGGTTCATTGCCGATGACATGTTTTGCACACTCCATCAAACTCTCACCTAAATTGCCATGCGCGATGATTAAAATACCAATCATGACCGGTTTAACTCCATTTATCGTAACTCCCTATGCCGAACGAGCACTTTTTGGGTAGGCTTAAAATGTTGATTCAGTTGCTCAACAAAAAATACTGAACGATGCTGCCCACCCGTGCAGCCAATTGCCACTGTTAAATAGCTGCGATTATCCGCAATAAAACAGGGCAGCCACTTTTCTACATAATTTTGTATGTCTTTAATCATTTCATTGACACTTGCCTGAGCGCCCAAAAAATTCTGTACTGCCGCATCTCGGCCCGTGAGGTCCCGCAGGTTGGGGTCGTAATGCGGGTTGGGTAAACAGCGCACATCAAATACAAAATCCGCATCTAGCGGAATACCATGCTTAAAGCCGAACGAAGCAAACAATAGGGTGAGTCCGGTATGCTGAATAGAGAGAATGTCTTTTACCCAAGCTCTTAGTGTGTTAGCACTCAGGTAGCTCGTATCAATGACATGGCCAAGTTTACCTAAATCTCCCAGTAACTCACGTTCTGCAGCGATACTTTCGGCCAGTGTTGTGGAATCTCTGCTTAATGGATGCTTGCGTCTGGTTTCACTAAACCTTTTGACTAAGGTTTCAACATTAGATTCTAAAAATAATACTTGCGTGCTGATGTTTTGTAATTTGAGCTGCTCAATATGCAAGGGCAATGTTTCAATGGCCGCACTTCGGCTATCGATGCTAATCGCGACCCGGTCGTGATTAGCGGTGTGCAAGTGTCCCGCAATCTGTGGCAACATGGTCGCGGGTAAATTGTCTATGCAATAGTAACCACTATCTTCAAGCGCCCTAAGTGCGATACTTTTTCCTGAGCCAGACAGGCCAGTAACAATAATGAGCTGTTTCATTTAAGTCAAATGCGTATGGTTAATAGGCTTAGTTAGATTTTTTCATTTCACGTTGTTGACGTGTCGTAAATTGTTTAGTGGCATTGATTCCACGTAATAATAACATGTGGTTGCGAATCGCCACTTCCACCAGCACAGCGATATTCCGACCAGCCGCAATTGGAATAATCACTTTGGAAACTTTCACACCTAATACTTCTTCGTGCTGCGTTTTCATATTGAGCCTGTCTAACAGCTGGGGCGAGAGTTTATCTGCCATTTCAAGCTGAATAATCAGGTCAAGCGGTTTACTCGGCTTGACTGAGTTATCGCCAAACATGGCGCGAATATTTAAAATACCTAAACCACGCACTTCTAAAAAATCTTGTAGCAATGCCGGGCAACGGCCTTCGATACGCTCAGGCGAAATGCGAAAAAAATCGACAACATCATCCGCAATCAGACGATGCCCGCGTGAAATGAGCTCTAATGCCAGCTCGCTTTTACCGATGGCGGCATCGCCCTTAATCAATGCGCCAAAGCCTTGTACTTCCATAAATACGCCATGCATGCTGATTGACTCTGCAACTGCTTGCGCCAAAAAGTGACTCAAAATATCCATCAACTCTGGGCTGCGTAGCGAAGAAGTAAACAGTGGCGTGTGATGCTTATTGGCGGCGGCCATGAGTGTATCCGGCACACTTTCACCATTGGCGACAATCACAGCAGCTAAATCTGTTGAGTACAAGTTCTCAATCGCCCGCGCAGCATTGGTTGTTTGCAAGCTACGTAAATAGTCCATTTCAGCACAGCCTAGTACCTGCACACGATTTGGATGCACAAAATTAAGATGTCCAATAAGGGCTAAAGAAGGCTTGGTAACAGTGCCGCTAGTAAGGGTGTTAGACCCGCCGTTAAGCCCTGCAACCCAGTTCATTTTGAGCTTACGGCGGGTTTGTTTGAATAGCTCAGCTACATTGATTTGAGCCATAATTGATAATGAAAAAAGTCTTAATTTAAATCTTCACTGGGAATCGTTTGATGCTTCACTGCGCCATTATTCTTATGGTGGTCAGCATTTTTTTCTTTGTGTTTGAGTACCTGACGGTCAAGTTTATCGGTCAACATATCAATTGCGCTGTACATGTTGTCGTCAGTACATGCGGCGTGTAAATCATTGCCAGGAACGTGCAGTGTAGCCTCTACCTTTTGGATAAGTTTTTCTACACTCATGGTCACTTTGACATCAATGACGTGGTCAAAATGGTTGCTAATTCGCCCTAATTTGCTTGTGACATATTCGCGTAAAGCAGGAGTTACTTCTAAATGCAGACCAGTTAATTGTAAATTCATGACTTGCTCCTTATTAAAATATTCTAAAAGCTTGAACTTCCAAAAACCTAATAATGTTTGATAAATTTTTAACGATTCAAAACTTGTCGAACAATTTCAGTTTACTACTTTAATTCATGTCTGTGCTAGTGTGATTAAGAAATTTTTTGATAAAGGTCAACAACGCGTTCAATGGATTGTTCGAAGATACATTTTATTTGGGTCAGGAAGCACTTTACAATTGCTATTGTGAGTAATTCAACAATCAATTACACGTGTTAGATTTTGATTTAAACTTACGAAAACAGCCCGAGCAAAAAACGCTGCTCTGGAAGCCTTTGTTTACAAGGCTTCCAGAGCAGCGCTAAGAAAGACTCACGCGATTAAACAAAAAGGCATGTTTAACGGCGTTAAGAGAGTGGTTAAGAAAAAGATTATTTTCTCTGACAGTTTTTAGAGTGTTTTTCTTAAACTGGCTGGCTCGATGCCGAGTGCTTCACGATATTTTGCAATGGTGCGTCGTGCAACAACAATGCCTTGTTTGGCCAATAAATCAGTAATCTGATTATCAGAATAAGGCTTCTTGGGATTTTCCTGCTCGACTAACTGCTTAATCAGTGCGCGAATTGCCGTGGCGGAACAAGTGCCGCCGGAATCGGTAGCCACAGAGCTGCCAAAGAAATATTTAAGCTCAAAAATGCCACGTGGCGTGAGCATGTATTTGTTGTTAGTGACGCGTGAGATGGTTGATTCATGTAATTCAAGCTCATCAGCAATTTCGCGCAAAACCAACGGCTTCATGGCGACTTCGCCGTACTCTAAAAAGTTACGTTGACGATCAACAATAGCCTGTGAAACCCGCAAAATCGTGATGAAGCGTTGCTGGATATTTTTAATCATCCATTTCGCTTCTTGCATTTGACTTTGTAAGTACTGGCTGTTGCTATCGCGGTTACGCTTTAAAATATTGGCATAAAGTTGATTGATTTTCAGTTTGGGAATCACGCCATCATTCAGGCTGGCAATCCAGATGCCTTTTACTTTTTTAACAATCACTTCATGCTGAATGTAATGCTCTGAACCAATCACACTAAATTCACTGCCAGGCCGCGGATTGAGGCTTGTAATCAGCTGCTGTACGCTTTTCAGTGTGGCTTCATCGCAGCCAAGCTCTTTACGTAGTTTGGCAAAATCACGTGCTCCAAGGGCAGCCAGATAGTGTTTTGCCAACAATTTGGCAAGCGCTAAATGCGGCGTGTATTTTGGGAGCTGCTCTAGCTGCAATAATAGGCACTCGCTTAAGTCACGTGCGCCAACACCTGCAGGATCCAAGTTTTGAATCAGACGCAAAACGGTTTGTAATTCCAGCTCGTCGATTTCTAACTCTAGCGGCATTTCTTCTACAATGTCTTGTAGCGAGGCTTCTAAATAGCCATCTTCGTTGATACTATCCACCAGTAATAAGATAAGCGTTTGATCACGCTCTGATAAAGGCATCAGTTTTAACTGAGAGAGCAAGTGTTCACGCAGGCTGATTTGTAAAGTTTCTTGTGATTTATAGTCGCTGTCATCATCAGCAGGCGTGGTGTTTTCATCCCAAAGACTACCGTTAGAAAATTCGTCATAATCATCGCTGAATTCGGTAGAAAAATCGGTGGTGTCAGCCTCAAATTCCGAAGATTCGGCTGGACTTAATTCAGCATTGCTCTCAGAGAATTCAGTATTGATATTTTCTGAGTCAAAATCACTTTTGGTCTCTGTGCCAGCGTCATGGTCTTGAGCAGACTCCGCTACATTTCCGTCGTTGCTTGTAGAGTTTATGGTGACTTCGTCATCGCCATTATCGGTAGCATTACCGTATTCGTCTTCGCCATCATCGCCTCGTTCCAGCAATGGATTGGTTTGCATGAGCAAATCAATCTCTTGGTTTAATTCTAATGTAGAGAGCTGTAGTAGTCGAATCGCCTGCTGTAGTTGTGGCGTAAGGGATAGATTCTGTGAAAATTTAAGTTGTAACCCTTGTTTCATAAGCGAAAATCTTTTCCTAAGTACACTTCTCTGACACTTTCATTCTCCACAATTTCACTAGGAATGCCAGAAGCAAATACATGACCTTGGTTCACAATATAAGCACGGTCACAAATCCCTAAGGTTTCACGTACGTTATGGTCGGTAATCAGCACACCAATGTTGCGTGCCGTCAGCAAGTGAATGATTTTTTGAATGTCAATGACGGCAATTGGGTCAATACCGGCAAATGGCTCATCCAATAAAATAAAATCTGGATTAGTCGCTAGGCAGCGGGCAATCTCTACGCGACGGCGTTCACCACCTGATAAGCTCACTGCAGCATTGTCTCGAATGTGGGTAATGTGCAGTTCTTCGAGTAAGGATTCTAATTGTTTATCCATTTCATCTTCTGACAAATTCTGTAGCTGCAGCACGGCAAGAATATTCTCAGAAACGGTAAGTTTACGAAAAATAGAAGCTTCTTGCGGCAAATAAGATAAGCCCATTCTGGCGCGCATATGAATAGGCATGTGGCTTAAGTCTTTGCCATCCAGTGTAATTTTGCCATCATCTAAGCTGACTAATCCGACAATCATGTAAAAACTGGTCGTTTTACCTGCGCCATTCGGGCCTAATAGACCAACCACTTCGCCGCTTTTGATGCGCAAAGAAATATCTTGTACCACCATGCGGGCTTTGTACGATTTACGTAAATTTTCTACGACCAGTTCGCTCATTTGTTTTTAGTCTTAAGGTTGATCATTTAAGGTTGGTCATTAATGACTTTATCTTGCGATGGTTTGTCCGTTGTTGCACCTGCCGCTTTTTTGTTTTTTGGCTGAATGATTGCATGTACACGGCCGCTAGTCGTCGTGCCGTCAGCAGACTTTGCACCACCGATGACCTCAGCATATTCAGCGTTTGCGTCATAGCTAATATATTCACCATGCACAATATCTTCACCACGTTTTACCCAAGCCTTGGTATATAGTTGCACTTTATCCATACGGCCATCATACTCAATGCGCTGTGCGCTACCTTCCATGTATTCATTTTTCCCCTCACGTTTTTGTTTAAATGTTGTTGGGTTGCCAGTAGAGGTACTGTGCTGAAAACCAGCACTATCTTCTCGAACAATCAACTTATCTGCGCGAATAATCAAAGTGCCCTGCGTTAAAATAACGTTACCAGAATAGGTGCTGATTTGCTTTGCATCATCTACTTTTACGGTGTCAGCCTCTAAGTCTATAGGTTTGTCACGATCAGCAGCTTCCGCCTGTGCGAGATTTGAAAATCCAAGCATCGCTGCAAAGCTTAGCAATACTAAGTATAGCGATAATAGGGGTGTGGTGATTGGGCGTTTACTCATAGCTTCTCCGAATGCGTACTATTTTAGTGTTGGTTTTCAATGGCTTAGATTTTACTTTATTAGGTTTTGTTTCAGTTGGTTTTTTTGGATTCGTTTTGGCATTGCTCAGTTTTGACGCCCTAGGTTGAGTAGCACTTGTTTTAGCTAAAATAAGTTTAGTTGAGCGGGCTTTGGATGAACTAGCATTAATAGTATTCGGTTTAGTCTTACTTGTTTTAGTGACGGTTTTCGCTGCCATTGGTTTAGCGTTACTTACTTTAGTAGGTGTTAAATTTTTTGTAATCGGCGCAGTTGCTTTAGGCTTTACTATGACCGTTTTTACGGGAGTCGGTTTTTTTGTACTGAGGTTTAAATCAACCGGTTTTTTCACATGACTGCTAGCAGCAGGTACAGGTTTATTTTTACTGGCATCCGCTTTGTTTAACAATGTTTCTTTGGGTGCGTTGACAGCCAATGGTTGTTGAGCCTTATTTTTTTTTGCATTCGTTTTCTTAACACCAGGTTTTTCATAATGCGCCTTGACTTTGTGTAGCAAAGTCACCGTGTGTTTTTCTTTTTCATAAATCATGCCCGTGGCATAAATTACTGTTTTTGGTGCTTGGCGAATCACCACTGGGCGGTCGGTGCGTACCAAATCTTGATTTGGTAAAATATTCAAATAATCAGTTTCTACTGTCATTTCACCTTTTTCTGCAAAAGCCTGGCGTGTCACTTTGACATTGTCATACAACTGTACTTGCTCACCATTGCTCGAGACGTCACCCCGTAAGCCTTCGACCCGCGTGTAAGGTTTGCCGACTGCAAACTGTGTATAACTTGGGCGTTGCAACTCAGTTGAATCGTTTTCTGGAAAGTGCTTCATCTCTGCCGCGGCCAATTTATAACGTAAGTTACCATTGATGTCAGTTTGCGTGGTAACAAAATTACTCACGATATAATCAGGGTCATGTCTGCTACTACCATCCAATCTCGGTGCTGGTGGTTGCACGATATAGTTAATCCAGGCGGCCAGTATTGCCAAAATTGACAATAACACAATTGGAAAAATAATCGCAGAACGTGAGTTGATGTTCATTCACTGACTTATCAATTTAGTTCGCCAACCTGGCTTGTGTTAAAAATGGAGCCATTTGCGCTTCAAACGTGCCTTGCGCCGACATTATCAAGTCACAGACTTCGCGTACTGCACCGCGACCACCAGATTTTTGTGTAATGTAATGAGCATGTTGCAATACAAGCAAGGGCGATGCTGGTACTGCGATGGCACAGCCACATTGCAACATGGGCGGCAAATCGACCACATCGTCGCCCATAAATGCGCATTGCTCAGCGCTTAAGCCCGACATTTTAAGTAAATCATGAAAAGCGGTGAGTTTATCCTCTGCACCTTGGTAGAAGTGTGCAACGCCCGTGCTTTCCGCACGCTTTTTGACGACATTTGAAGTGCGCCCCGTAATAATGGCAAGCTCTACACCTGAGGCTTTTAGCAGTTTCATGCCCAAACCATCATGTGAATGAAAAGTTTTATATTCCTGGCCGTCATCGCCAATGGTGAGACCGCCATCTGTCATCACGCCATCCACATCTAACACTAGCAGTTTGATGTTTTTCAAGCGCTGCAGCACTTCATCGCTTATCGTTAAATCTGGTATGGAAATTTTTGGCATAGCTTGCAACCTATACTACCTTGGCTAATAAAAGATCATGCATATTCAGCGCGCCTATCAAAATGCCTGTGTCATTAATGACTAACAAGGCATTGATTTTATGTTGCTCCATTATTTCAACCGCTTCAATCGCTAACTTGTTTTGATGAATCGTCAATGGGTTGGGGTGCATCACATCTTTGATGCTCGATGTGGCTACGCTCACATTTTTTTCAAAGGCACGACGTAAATCACCATCGGTAAAAATTCCTATCGGTCTGTTTTCAGCATCGACAATGGCGGTTAAGCCCAAACCTTTACGTGACATTTCTAACAGGCCTTGTGCAAGCGTTGCATTTATAGAAACGGATGGAATATTTTCGCCGGTACGCATTAAGTCATTGACGTGAATAAGCAAACGTCGACCAAGGCTGCCGCCGGGATGCGAACGCGCAAAATCTTCAGCGGTAAAATCACGCTGGTCAAGCACGCATAAGGCCAGCGCATCGCCTAAGGCTAAAGCAACGGTGCTGCTAGAAGTGGGCGCTAACCCTAAAGGGCAAGCTTCTTTGGTGACACTGGCGCTTAAATGAATGTCAGCAGCTTGCGCTAAAGTTGAAGCATCGTTACCAGTAATTGCAATAATGCTTGCGCCTAACCGCTTAAGCGGTGTGATAATCGCGAGTAGTTCATCACTTTCGCCCGAATTTGAAAGTGCTATGACAATATCACCAGCAGTAATCATGCCTAAATCGCCATGGCTAGCCTCAGCGGGATGCATAAAAAATGCGGGCGTACCTGTACTGGCAAAAGTGGAGGCGATTTTACCGCCAATATGGCCAGATTTTCCCATTCCGCTCACCACCACGCGGCCTTTACATTGCAATATAAGCGCAACTGCATCAGAAAAATGACTGTTGAGCCGATTGGCAAGCGCATTAATTTCATTCGCCTCAAGCAATAATACTTCGCGCGCCAACGCTAATGTAGGCTGCTTGAGCGTAGCTGACGAATGCTTTTCCACTGGCGACGACATTTACTTAATTTGGCTTCTTAAAATTGACATATGAATGACTTAGTATTTTTGGTATAAGTTCGTATCTATAGCTAAGTATAAAAGGGAAAGCCTGTTATATAAAGCCTTAATCCGCGTTAATCATGATAAATATAGTAAAATTATTTGAAAATTTTGGTTTTAGGCACAAATTTTGCTAACGCCAATTTTTTGATGTGCTTGCCAAACAGATATGAAACAATAGAGAACCATTAAAAAAGCCGCATTAGAAACAGAACATGTTCGATACCTTACCCCAAATTTTATTGCTATTGATTAGCGCCGTGTTGGCTGTAGCGCTATTTCGTGCATTTCGCTTGCCTGCCATGCTGGCCTATTTTTTTGTGGGCGTGGTATTGGGGCCGCATACTTTTGGGTTGCTGCCAGATACAGAAGCGACCCGAGAATTTGCTGAGTTCGGCATCGTATTTTTGATGTTTAGTATCGGGCTGGAATTTAGCCTGCCGCAGCTTTATGCCATGCGTAAAAAGGTGTTAGGCTTGGGCGGTGCGCAGGTACTCATTACTTTGGCCATTGTGATGTCAATTGCCAAACTTTTTGGTCTGGGTTGGTCAGCCGCCTTTGTCATTGGCGCGGCGTTGGCCATGTCATCCACCGCAATTGTTTCAAAAATATTGGCTGAGCGTGTGGATTTAAACTCACGCCATGGTCGCCTGAGTATTGGTGTGCTGCTGTTTCAAGATATTGCTGTAGTGCCAGTGCTGGTGCTAATTCCAGCGTTGGGTGTGGCGGGTACTAATTTAACCGATGTGCTCGGTTTGGCGATGTTAAAAGCGGCAGCCATGCTGTTATTTTTATTTACCATCGGCAAATGGCTGATTAATCCTTGGTTTAATCTGGTGGCCAGTCAACGCTCTCGTGAGTTGTTTGTAATGAATGTGCTGATGATTACCTTACTGCTGGCGTTTGCGACCAAATTAGCAGGATTATCTTATGCGCTAGGCGCTTTTATTGCAGGTATGCTGATTTCAGAAACAAAATTCCGCTATCAGGTGGAGTCAGACATTTCGCCATTCCGCGATATTTTGCTGGGGCTTTTTTTCATCAGCATTGGTATGCTGTTGAATATGCAGCAGGTCGCCAGTCACATCGGGCTGGTGTTGCTTATTTTAATGGCTTTCATTTTGCTAAAAGCCGTCATTGTGGCGCTGGTGGTCAGGTTTGTGAAATACGAAGCTGGCGTAGCGTTGCGTACGGGCATTATTTTGGCGCAAGCGGGCGAATTCAGCTTTGTGATTTTAGCGTTGGGGGTAGAGCAAAAACTCATTGGTGGTGAGGCGCTGCAAGTGACTCTCGCCGCTTCATTACTTTCAATGGTGATTGCACCATTTTTAATTCAATACAATGGCCGCATTGTGCGAAAAATGGTGCGTAGCTACACCCGGAATAGCGGCCAAGTAGTGCAAGATATTGATGACGTGGGGAAGCACATGCACAATCACGTGATTATTTGCGGCTACGGGCGAAGTGGGCAGTATCTCGCGCGCTTTCTCATTGAAGAGCATATCCCTTATGTAGCGCTGGATATTGACCCATCGCGGGTGTTAGAAGCTGCCGCAGCAGGTGAAAATGTGATGTTTGGCGATGCTGCACGGCGCGTTGTGCTAGAAGCTGCCGGTGGCGCACGTGCGAAAGCCTTGGTAATTAGTTACGCTGATAACCGCGCTGCCATGAAAATTCTGCATATTGTGCAAGAAAGTTACCCGCATTTGCCTGTGATTGTACGTACGGTGGATGACACGAATATGGAAGCTTTGCAAGAAGCAGGTGCGGCAGAGGTCGTGCCAGAAATTTTAGAAGGTAGTTTGATGCTAGCCTCGCATGCACTGATGCTGATGGGCGTACCACTCAATCGCGTGGTAAAACGTATTCGGTTATTTCGTGAAGAGCGTTATAAGCTGTTTAAAGGCTATTTCCACGGCATTTCAGATGCTGAAGATGAAGCTTTGGAAAGACAACAAGTGCGACTGCACTCGGTGATTATTTCACCGGGGAGCTATGCAATTGGCAGGCGCTTGGTTGACATGCATTTGGAAAACTTTGAAGTGGAAGTGAAATCAATCCGCCGTCCAAATTCTAACGGCACCGTGCCTACTGTTGAGAGCTTGCTTGCAGAAGGTGATGTCATTGTATTGCTAGGCCAGCCGACGGGTTTAACCAACGCCCAAAACGCTTTGCTGATTGGTCGCGTGGCAACTAAGTAATTATGAAGGCTATATGACACAACATGTGATGGTGGTTGGCGGCGGCATTGTCGGCTGCATGACGGCGATGGAGCTCGTCAATCGCGGCTATCGCGTCACCATTGTAGAACGCAATCAAATTGCTGCACAAACCTCGGGGGAATCTTCCTGGGCGGGCGCGGGCATTGTTTTTCCACTCTTGCCATGGATGTACCGCGATAAAGTTAATCAACTCGCGCTTGCAGGTGCAACCCTTTATTCGCAAGTGTGCGAGCAACTTGCACACGAAACAGGCATAGACCCTGAGCTTACCCAAAGCGGCATGTTGATTAAACCGCCTTACGATTTAACATTAGCAAAAGATTGGTGCGAAAAAAATCAATTTGAGTTTGAACAAATTGGTGATGACTTACTGCTGCCCAACGTGGCACAAGTGCGTAACCCGCGTTTGCTGCAAGCGCTAAAACAATGGCTAATTATGCGTAATGTGACGTTGCTGGAGCGCACGCAGCTCGCGCCCATTCAAGAGACCGCCGCGCTCGATACGTGGAAAACGACCACTGGCGATGCTCTGCAAGCTGATCTGTTTATCGTCACTTCAGGCGCATGGAGTTTTGAGTTACTCAAAGAAACCGCCGCCAATATCCAAATAAAACCCATGCGAGGGCAAATTTTGCTATACCAATTGCCAGCGCAAAGCCTGCCACATATTGTGTATCAAGATGGCTTTTACTTGGTGCAGCGGCGAGATGGCTTTCTTTTGGCAGGTAGCACGCTTGAAGATGTGGGGTTTGATATTAGCGTCACCGAAACTGCAAAACGTGAAATGCAAACAAAAGCCGAAACCATTATGCCCGCATTAAAAGGCATGTCCATCCATAAGCACTGGAGTGGCTTGCGCCCAGGCGCCCCAGAAAATCTCCCAACCATTGCAAGGCACCCCACCATTGCCAACCTTTACCTCAATACTGGGCATTTCAGATACGGTGTAACTATGGCACCCGCGAGTGCGAAATTGCTGGTGGATTTGCTGTAACTTAAAGCGCAAAAGTTAAACGTCACGCCTGAAGTTTAGCTAAGTAGCCGTGAAGAATCGTGAAGGAATCAAGGAACTCTATTGTTTACTCGATTTTATTGCAAACATCGAGGCTTGCGAGCATCTTAATAGCAGTTCGTAGGGGATCATCGTGTGATTGAGGGCACTCAAATCACACGATGAAGGTACAGAATGGCGGGTAGATACTAAGTTATTTAGAGTAATAATTATACCGCCAACATTGCATTTAGTTTTTCGCCAGAGTAGTTTTGCGATTACGACGCGCAGTCCAGCCCACTAATCCTAAGCCAGCCATCATCATTGCGTATGTTTCTGGTTCGGGAACTGCCGCCACTTCGAACGAAATACGATAGATGTCAGAATTAGCAGTCAAGCCGCTATTAAAGACATAGCCAGGAGCCGTGGTCAACCCGTTGAAACCTGACAGTTCAGCAAAGTTAAAGCCTACAACAGAATTCTGCGGCGTACGCAGGCTATTACTGCCAATGGCTAAGAATGCGGCTGCCACAGGGTCAAACACTTCAGAGCCAGCATCCCATATCTGATTAGCCTTTAAGCTGATTGAGCTCAGCTGAAGATTACCAGCATTATCGAAGAGTTGGTACTCAGTTGGCGAGTCATTGCCGATAAAGAAGTCATTGCTAGGCACAACCATCGAAGCAAAGGTGAAATAGCGATTGATGGATGAGTCCACTTGGAAAGTGGAACTAAGGGTCTGCCCTGGAAGTAGTGCTGGGGTAATTGAGCCAATAGTAGCCGTTGGGTCGGCTGCAGCAAAAGCAGGTAGCCAAGCCGAACCACTGCCACCCTCAGCTACTGAGATAATAGGTGCAGTAGCGGCTTGACCGATATTAAAGGCATCAAATGTGCCATTATTGAAACCAAGTCGTAGCGGAGCAAAGCTGATACTGTTGATTGGGGCAAGATTTTCGACCTTGACTGTAACATTAAAATTCGCTGCTGCAGCAGGTACAGAAGCAACAGTCAGAGTTGCGCCAAGTGCCAGAACAAGAGCGGAGGTGGTTGTTTGTTTCATCATGGTAGTTCCTTTGTAATGGGTTCATTATTTGCCCCGTAAATTGGATCGTGGATACAATCATACAAGAGCGCTCTTCTAGTCAAACGCAAATAACACAAAACGCGGTTGAATTTTGTGTTGTCTGTGTTACTTAGACGTAGTAGCAACGGACCCCTTACATTTTTATTCAAAGTATTTTGGCTGGATTTACAGGTTATGCCTAAATTTTGGTGTAAATAAACTCAAAATTGGCTAGCTAAAAACTCCCGAGCAAAAACCGCAAGGGCCTCGTCCGAAAAATACAAGGTAATGACATCTAGAGGACATGCTGGCGAATGTGAATTAAGGTCCGCGTAGGGCGGATTAGTTTGCGTAATCCGCAGTATGGAAATAATTTTTCTGCCAGCCTATCATAATTAATAGCGAGCATAATGATTGAAAAAAAGTATCATTTCCCATCTAAAATTATCCTGTCTTCCTTAGCGCTGCCCTGCAAGCCTTTATTTATATGGCTCGCATGGCAGCGTTTTTCGCTCGGGTAGATTTTGGTGATATTTAAGCTTACTTTTCCGCTTCTGCTGGGGCATCCAAATTCTCAAGAGATTTCATATTTTCCTCAGCCAATGCTTGGGCGTTATTAATGTCCTGAGTAGCTTTGTCGAGAATTTGTTTTGGTACAGCGCCCACTTCGGCAGACGCTTGTTTTTGTTGTTCACACGCGGTAAGTGTCGCAATAGACAACGCGTAAATTAACCAAAATTTAAACATTTAATTCCCCTAAAATTCTTATTAGAAGTTACAGTTAAATTTATTTAGCTATCCAGTGACCCGATTTCCCGCCTTGTTTTTCCAGCAGTTTAATCTCGCCCATCACCATGCCTCTATCCACAGCCTTGCACATATCATAAATAGTCAGCAAGCCTACGCTCACCGCTGTGAGCGCTTCCATTTCAACGCCAGTTTGCCCTGTGGTTTCGGCGGTGGCGGTGCAGCTAATGCTGGTGGTTGCCTCATTCACTTTAAATGTCACCGCAACTCGCGTCAGGCTGATGGGGTGGCATAATGGAATTAAATCTGACGTGCGTTTTGAGCCTTGAATGGCGGCAATACGGGCAATACCGAGCACATCCCCTTTTTTAGCATCACCATTTTTAATCGTTTGCAAGGTGGCAGGCAGCATATGAATTACGCCGCTGGCAACCGCGATGCGCCGCGTTGTCGCTTTGTCGCCCACATCCACCATGTGCGCTTGGCCGCTGGCATCAAAATGGGTGAGTGTTTTTTCTTGAGATTCGCTCATAAAATGACCTTAAAATTGACTATTTGGGGTGACTTAATTAATTCTGACGTGAACTTAGCGCCTAAAGTCATTATCATATAGCAATGAAATTAAAAACGATTGTAATTGCGACATTACTGGCGGCAAGTTGCGCACAAGCTGCGCCAGAAGTGAGTAGGTCTGAGCCCCAATTATCAGAACAAGCGCTATCTGGCAGGCCTTACTCGAATTCTACCAACTACGATACCAGCTTACCTGATTTGGGCGATGTTTCGCAAACCGTGTTCACGCCTCAAGATGAGCAGCGCATTGGCGAGCAAATCATGCGCGATGTCGCTGTGAGCGACGAGGTGGTGCAAGATGTGGAAATCATTGATTATCTCAATGCACTTGGCAATCGGCTGGTTGTAGCAAGCGCGGATAAACACCAAAAATTCAATTTTTTTGTCGTACAAGATACCTCAATCAATGCGTTTGCTTTGCCTGGCGGCGTAATCGGCGTGCATACGGGTTTATTCTTGGCCGCTAATACTGAATCAGAGTTGGCCAGTGTGTTAGGCCATGAAATAGGTCATGTCACCCAGCACCATTTGGCGCGTATGTTGGCTGCGCAAAAGTACGATACGTTTAAAAATATTGCGGGCATTGCGTTGGCGCTGCTGGTGGCACGCTCTAATCCGCAGTTAGCCAGTGGCGCCCTCACAACGGCAACCGCCGCAGGTGTGCAAAATCAGCTGGATTACACGCGTGAACATGAGCGCGAGGCTGACCGCGTGGGTCTGCAAATACTCAATGGCGCAGGCTTTGACGTGCGCGCCATGCCCGCTTTTTTTACAACGCTACAGCGCGGCTCACGTTTTTCAGAAGGAGGCGCACCGAGTTTTTTGCGTACGCACCCACTCACGGGCGAGCGCATTGCTGATGTTGCCAACCGCGTTGAGCAAATGCCTTATCGGCAAGTGCCAAACAGTGTAGAGTTTCAATATGTAAAAGCCAAGTTACAAGCTAATAATGGTAGTGTTGACACCAATATTGCCGTATTCGAGCAGAATATAAGAGAAGGTCGCACCAGTAATCTGGCGGCTGAACATTATGGTTTAGCGGTGGCCTATCTTCGCAAAAATGCGTTGGCACAAGCTGAAAAAGAAGTGGCTTGGCTTAAAAAGTCTGCGCCGCAACATGCCATGATAGAAGGCTTGGGTGCACGTTTACAAGTAGCTAAAAATAATCCACAACAAGCGGGCAGACAATTTGCGGCGGCCTTAAAATTGTACCCTGATAATCGTGCGCTGCTTTATGGCTATTCAGATCATTTTCTTGCGCTTAAGCAAGCGGATAATGCAGTGAGTCTTGTCAAAGAAAAACAAAGATTGTATCCAAACGACGCTTATTTTTACGAGGTGCTGGCGAAAGCCTATACCATGCAGAATAAGAAATTGTTAGCTTATCAAGCGCAAAGCGAAGCGTATTTTAGAAAATATGATCTGTCGCGGGCGATAGAACAGATGGAGCTGGCAGCTAAGGCCAACGATGGCGACTTTTATCAACAGTCGATTGTGGAAGCGCGTTTAAAAGAACTGCGACGGATGCAAGGTGAAGAGAAAAAAAGGTCATAATGTTACGTACGATGAAGCGCAGAAACTTTTTAAATTTAATGCTCGGCTCAGTGTTGGCAAGCTTGGTGCAACCTTGGAGTGCGTTGGCTGCTGCTTGGAACAAAGCGGCTTTTGAAACGACGCAACTCAACGAAGCGCAAAAAAACTTAGCGATCGAAAATGAAGTTGCCAGTCAAAAAATTGAAATTATAGCGCCCGAAAAAGCAGAAAATGGTGCTATCGTACAAATAGAAATTAAAAGTAATATTGTAAATACTGAAGAAATCTCACTATTGGTTGAGAAAAATCCAACACCATTGATTGCGCACTGTAAATTTAGTAACGGCGCGCAGCCGTACTTGGTAACGCGTATCAAAATGGCTGAAACCAGTGAGGTGAAGGTCATCGTGAAAGCGGGTAATCAATATTTCAGCAACACCAAAAATGTCATCGTGCTAGAAAATGGCTGCGGTTAGGAATATTTGAATGGATAACAATATCAAAATGCGCGCCAAACTTAACGGCGAAATAGCCGAAGTGAAGGTGATTATGAGCCACCCAATGGATACTGGCCGCAGGAAAGATGATTTTGATCAGTTGATTCCAGCGCATTTCATTCAACAAGTAACCGCAAAATTAAATGGTAAAACAGTATTAGAAATGCAATGGGGAACGGGCATTTCTAAAAATCCTTATCTTACTTTTCATCTGAAAGGTGCAAAAGTAGGAGACGTGGTGGCCATTACTTGGCAAGATAATGTAGGGGCAACAGGGTCGCAAGAAATCGCGGTCATCAAAGATTAATATTGATAAATTATACTTATCAATATCATTAAAATGATATATTAGATTTATGTTTTTATTGTCTCTATAATTTGAGTAATCGAATTGATAGATTTTAACCTAGTATTTTTTAACTCAACTTTATCAACCAAAAGGAAAAACACGATGTCATTAGTCAATACCCAAATTAAACCTTTTAAAGCACAAGCCTACCATAACGGTAAATTTGTTGAAGTGACAGAAGCCAATCTCAAAGGCAAATGGTCTGCAGTGGTATTTTACCCAGCGGATTTCACATTTGTTTGCCCAACAGAACTCGGTGATTTAGCCGATAACTATGCTGAATTTCAAAAACTTGGTATCGAAATATATGCAGTTTCGACCGATACGCATTTCACCCATAAAGCTTGGGCGGATGCCTCAGACACTATCAAAAAAATTAAATACCCCATGATTGGTGACCCAACAGGGTCGATAACACGTAATTTTGAAGTGATGATTGAAGAAGAAGGCTTGGCATTACGCGGCACATTTTTAATCAACCCAGAAGGCGTGATTAAAGCGCTTGAGGTTAATGATTTAGGGATTGGCCGTTCAGCCAAAGATCTGATTCGTAAAGCACAAGCGGCACAATATGTAGCTTCGCACGATGGTGAAGTTTGCCCAGCTGCCTGGACACCGGGCGACAGCACATTGGCACCATCACTTGATTTAGTAGGTAAAATTTAGCTTAAAGCATTATCTAGAAATTACCCCCAAGTCAAAAGCTTGGGTTACTCTAAAACAATGGCTTTATCCACAAGATAAAGCCTTTTTTTCATAAGTAGCATATTGAGATCACCATGGCACTTGAACCCAACATCAAAACCCAACTTCAAACCTATTTGCAAATGCTCAGAGAGCCGATTGTTCTAGCGGCTTCAGTAGATGACAGCGCAGGAGCAAAAGAAATGCTCGAATTGCTGGAAGAAATTGTCAGCATGTCTGACAAAATCACACTTATGCAAGAAGAGGATGCACGTAAGCCATCATTTGCAGTGAAGCGTGGCGCAGCGCACAAAGATGCTGATAAAGCCGTGGGGATTCGTTTTGCGGGCATTCCGATGGGGCATGAGTTTACTTCATTAGTGCTGGCTTTGTTGCATGTGGGCGCACACCCGCTCAAATTAGAGGCGGAAAAGATTACACAAATTGCAGCACTTGAAGGTGAGTTTGCTTTTGAAACTTATATTTCTTTAAGCTGCCATAACTGCCCGGAAGTAGTGCAGGCGCTCAACTTAATGGCTGTGATTAACCCTCACATTACCCATGTGATGATTGATGGTGCGCTTTACCAAGATGAAGTTAATACACGTAAAGTCATGGCCGTACCCACTATTTTTCTGAATGGTGAAGAGTTCGGCACAGGTCGTATGGGCGTGGACGAAATCTTACCAAAATTAGATAAGGGCGCTGAGGCGCGTGAAGCCAAAAAACTTGATGCCAAAGCACCTTATGACGTGTTGATCATCGGCGGTGGACCAGCAGGCGCGTCTGCGGCCATTTATGCTGCGCGTAAAGGCATACGCACTGGCGTAGTAGCTGACCGCTTCGGCGGCCAAGTGATGGATACAATGGCGATTGAGAATTTTATTTCCGTCAAAGAGACTGATGGCCCAAAATTAGTTGCTGCGCTGGAAGCGCATGTGAGCAGTTATGATGTCGATGTGATGCGGCTACAAAAAGCGCAATCACTTAACGCGCCTTCAGCAGGCACAAACGGCTTGATTGAAGTGAAACTGGAATGTGGCGCCACTTTAAAAAGTAAATCGGTCATTGTGGCAACCGGCGCAAGTTGGAAAGAGTTGAATGTTCCAGGTGAAAAAGAATATCGCGGTAAAGGCGTCGCTTATTGCCCACACTGTGATGGCCCGCTATTTAAAGGGAAACAAGTCGCGGTGGTTGGTGGTGGTAACTCTGGCGTAGAAGCAGCTATCGATTTAGCAGGTCTGGTTGCACATGTCACATTGATTGAATACGACACCAAACTGCGTGCCGATGCGATTTTGCAAAATAAATTATTCAGCATGAGTAATGTGACGGTACTCATTAATGCGCAAACCACAGAAATCACTGGTGCAGATGATAAAGTCAGTGGTTTAATCTATCGAGACCGCGATACTAAGATGATTCATACCTTGCCTTTAGCCGGTGTTTTCGTACAAATTGGCTTGTTACCGAATACCGCTTGGCTTAAAACCAGTGGGTTGGAATTAAGTCAATTTAATGAAATTATTGTTGATGCTCGCGGGCAAACATCGCTATCAGGGGTGTTTGCAGCAGGAGATGTGACGACAGTGCCATTCAAGCAAATTATCATTGCCATGGGTGATGGCGCAAAGGCAGCGCTTGGCGCATTTGATTACTTAATTAGGCAATAGGCTTAAATAGACGATAGTCAGGAAAAAATCAAGGCGGTGATTTGATTCACCGCCTTAACTTTAGTTACTTTATTTTGCAGGTATTGACGCCCAACAAAGAATACAAGGGGCAAAAGTTAATGACTGCTGTTGCGATTGCTACAACGCCTACCCAAGCCCAAACTGGGCCATTAAAAAACAAAACCCATGCCACTAAAGCCGCGCCAGCAACAATCCGTAAAGTTTTATCAATACCGCCTACATTTGCTTTCATCATTTTTCTCCTTTGAAAAACTACCCATCAATCAAATATCAAGTAAACAAAAACCCAAGTAGAACCTGTAGTTTACACTCAATCGAAGCTGAGATTTTATATCAATGCTTAACATGCCAAGTACGACGCAATTTGACTTATCAAGTTCGAAAAAATTCCACGAGTGAAAAACGTTGCCATGCGAGCCTTTATTTACGTGGCTCGCAGGGCAATGCCAAGAATTATGACTAAAAATCAACCAGAATAAAGCGCTTTTGTACTCCCTACAATAAAGGTTTAATCGGGGTGAGTTGATAAAATACGACACGTTTTCGCTTTGCCCCGCTGGCGTATTGGTCAGGTTTATCATGCGCGGCATTCCAGCTGTTTTCCGGCAACATATCATTATGAATAGCCGCTTGTACTTGTAGTGCTAATTGATTGTCTTGCACAATGACACCCACTTCGGTGTTAAGATTTTGTGAACGTGGATCAAAGTTAAAGGTGCCGATATACACTGTTTTACTGTCCACCACCATGGTTTTGGCGTGAATGGCAAATATTGGTGGCTTTTCTGCAAGACTAGCCACTTGGCGTATTAATTGCTGTTTGATTTGTGGGTTAGGTTTATATTCGTAAATCTCGATGCCCATTTTTGTCAGTATATCGCGCTGATTGCGGTAACCACTGAAGGCTTGAATATTATCGGTTGCTGCGAGCGAATTAGTATTGATGCGCACTTTAACACCGCGTCTGATGGCACTTTTAAAGAGCTTTTTGGCTTGGCTGGACATCACCAAATAGGGTGATTGAATCACAATTTGGGCTTGGGCATTTTCCACTAATTGCGCCAGCTTTTCCGTCGTTTTACCACCACCACCCAATAAATATTTCATTTTGTTTTTACCAGGGGTATCGCTGATAAATTCAACTTCTGTCCAAATAATATTCGCTGAAAGCTTTGTAAATGCATTTGAGGTGGCTTGTATGGCTTGATGATTTTCAGCGGTAAAGTTTTCAGGTTTGGCCGCGTAATCATGCAAATCCGCATAGATTTTTTGTATTTCATCATCCTTCACCGACACATGTTTTTGGATGATGCCCAAGCCATCATAAAGTTCTTCAACTGGCGCGCTGAGCGGACTTGCCCAAAATCTTTCAAAGCTTACTTGCATATCTTTAGCCACAGCACCAAGCAATAACGCATCTCGATCGCGAAAGTTATATTCGCTGTTGTAATCGAAATACTCTGCCGCCATGTTGCGGCCACCTGTGATGGCGAGTTTGCCGTCGACAATAAAAGTTTTGTCGTGCATGCGCTGGTTAAATCCACGAAAATTGATGGCCATGTTCAATAATCGTTTATGAAAAGGCGTGCCGACAGAATGTTGCGGGTTGTAAATACGAATCTCAATATTGGGATGTTTGGCGAGGGCAAGCAAAGATTTATCAGGTGCATCTACCAGTAAATCATCCACAATTACGCGCACTTTCACGCCTCTGTCAGCGGCGCGCAATAAGGCTTCTGAAGCTAAAATACCAATGTTATCGGTGCTCCAGATAAAGTATTGTACTTCGATGGTTTTTACGGCATGGTCAGCCAGCCAAGCGCGTGCTAGTAAGGCTTCTTCTCCTTTATCTAGCACGTAAACACCGCTTTGGTTCGGGTGTGTTGCAATTTGACTATCAATAAAATCAATTTCAGGTAAACCGATTGCAGCCTGCGAAAGGCATAGTAACGAGATGGCTAGCAAATTAGTAATTATCCTGAAGTGATTCAATCTATTGCTCCTTTTGAGCCTGCGATGCTCAAAGCCACCGCTTCAGCCACTTTAATGCCATCTACACCCGCAGATAAAATTCCCCCGGCGTACCCCGCGCCTTCCCCTGCGGGGTACAAACCTTTGGTGTTGATGCTTTGTAAGGTATCGTCATCGCGTTTGATGCGAATAGGTGATGAAGTGCGTGTTTCGACGCCCGTGAGAAGGCCGTCAGCCATGTCAAAGCCTTTAATCTGCTTGGCAAATTGTGGGATCGCTTCACGAATCGCCACTATCACGTATTCTGGTAGCGCAGTATCCAAGTTGGTGAGATGCACACTAGGCGTGTAAGAAGGCAGCACTTCACCAAATGCGGTGGAAGCTTGGTTCGCTAAAAAGTCACCGATTAATTGCCCAGGCGCTGCATAATTACTGCCTCCCAACGCGTAGGCTTGGCGCTCCCATTTGCGCTGTAATTCCATGCCTGCGAGCGGGTCACCAGGAAAATCCTCTTTAGGCGTAATGCCCACCACAATGCCGGCATTGGCGTTGCGCTCGTTCCGTGAATACTGGCTCATGCCGTTGGTCACCACACAGCCGGCTTCCGAGGCCGAAGCCACCACCGTGCCGCCTGGGCACATACAAAAACTATAAACGCTACGGCCGTTACTGGCGTGATGTACTAGCTTGTAATCCGCCGCGCCTAATATTGGGTGCTGTGCGTTGGGGCCGTGTCGCACGCTATCAATGAGCGATTGCGGATGCTCAATGCGAAAGCCGATAGAAAAAGGTTTGGCTTCAATATATATGCCACGTTTGTGGATCATTTCGAAGGTATCGCGTGCGCTATGGCCAACGGCCAGCACCACATGGCTAGCCACAATGCGCTCGCCATCGGCCAGCACCAAGGCTTGTACTTGATTCTGACCATGAGCATTAAGTCCAATCTCAATATCATCCACTTTGGCTTGAAAGCGAATCTCGCCCCCTAACGCAATAATCGTTTCGCGCATTTTTTCTACCATCCCCACTAACCTAAACGTGCCGATGTGCGGGTGGCTTACATATAAAATCTCTTCTGGTGCGCCAGCTTTTACAAACTCATGGAGTACTTTGCGACCGTAATGTTTAGGGTCTTTAATTTGGCTGTAAAGTTTGCCGTCAGAAAAAGTACCTGCACCTCCTTCGCCAAATTGCACGTTTGATTCTGTATTTAGTTTACTTTTTCGCCAAAAATCCCAAGTGTCTTTAGTGCGTTCACGCACCGCTTTACCACGCTCTAACACTAGCGGCTTAAAGCCTGATTGCGCCAAAATCAAAGCCGCAAATAAACCCGCAGGGCCTAAGCCGACGACCACTGGTCTAGTCGCCAAGTTAGTTGGCGCATTGGCAACAAATTGGTATGAAGTGTCAGGCGCAAGCTTCACATGCGGGTCTTTGCTAAGTTTAGCTAACACTTTAGCTTCACCCTTTACGGTAACATCCAGTGTATACGCCAATAAAATCGCATTCGCTTTACGCGCATCCACGCCGCGTTTAAAAATGGAATATTCAATGAAGTCAGCTGCGTTAATGCCTAATTTTTTTATCACAGCCGTGACAATATCGTCAGATTTATGTTCAAGCGGGAGTTTAATTTCGGTGATGCGGATCATGGATGTTCACTTTTATGGGGAGTAGTTATCTACCAATAGCGAGATTTTATAGTAATGCCTGTTTTAATGCGCGGAAATCGATTCTTGCGGTAGGTTTTTGGGGTAAACCCTAACTAATAAAATGCGCGGCCCTATCATTTTTTTAACGACTACGTCAAAAGCACTAAATTCAACGCGTTGCCCTTCATTTGGTATATCGCCTAGCGCCCATAATATTAAGCCTGCGATGGTGTCAGCATCGTCAGATGCGATATCAATGCCTAAGGTGCGCTCTAAAGTATTGAGGGGTAGTGAGCCTTTGCCAAGCAGCGACCCATCATCTAATTTTGCCCATTCACTTTGAGATTGCCTAAATTCATCTCGAATATCGCCCACTAATGCGGATAATAAGTTATCCAAGGTGATAAAACCAATCGGCGGAGCATTTTCATAACCGACCACTGTGAAATGCGGCGCGCCTTTTTGCAATTTTCTGAATAATGCCATGGCATGCGTTGTTGGTGAAACCTGTTCTATTGGCCTTGCCAAGCGATGAATATCTGTAAAGTTAGGATTTTTTCGCATGGCGACGAAAATGTCTTTTATGTGCACAATGCCAGTGACGATGCCGTCAGTATTCACAATTGGGTAGCGGCTATACCGATGCTGCAAAATGCGTTCCATATTTTCATCAAAAGAATCGCCTTCTAACAAGGCAACCGCTTCGTTAAATGGATGCATTAAATCTGAAACCTTTAACTCTCTAAAATCAATGGCTTGTGCTAGTACTTTCCATTCATCATCGCTAAACTCATCACTTGCGCGCGAACTACGCAAAATCAATTTAAGTTCTTCAGATGAATAATGTGAGTCATGTCCAGCTTTGGTTTTTAATTTTAATGCGCGGATAACAATGTTAGCGCTTTGATTGAGCAGCCAAATGGCAGGAAACATCAACCAATAAAATCCATATAAGGCGGGTGCCGTCCAAATGCCAGCCCGTTCTGACATGCGAATCGCCAATGATTTAGGTACCAATTCGCCAAGCACAATGTGTAAATATGAGATTGTAAAAAAAGCAAAAATGAAGGAGATGCTATGAATTAACTTTTGGCTAGTCACGCCAATGTTGGCCAGCAATGGTTCAATGAGCGCGGCAAAAGCTGGCTCACCTATCCAGCCAAGACCGAGAGACGATAAGGTAATGCCAAGCTGGCAGGCCGACAAATACGCA
This sequence comes from Methylotenera sp., assembly GCA_049643685.1. GTDB lineage: Bacteria > Pseudomonadota > Gammaproteobacteria > Burkholderiales > Methylophilaceae > Methylotenera. The sequence goes on along the minus strand of JBARQL010000047.1, from coordinate 29,651 downwards.
TCTAAATCCACATGTACTTTAGCTAACATGCGACCGCGCCAGCCTAACGTTTTTGCAATAGTACGCACGCGCGTGCTACGAAGTTTGACTAAGCTAAATTCCGCAGCCACAAAAAAACCATTCAGCAGCACTAATAAAAATGCAATAAACACTAATAAAAAATTTCCGCTCACTTTTTCAGATCTCCAAATTCAATTGCAGCAATTTCTTCAACATCGGCACTGTAACCATTTTTTTCTCGGTTAGTGACCATTCATCTAGCGCATCTAATACCGCCATGAGTGTTGGTAAATCGCGGCGCAAATAATGCAGGCAGTAATCTACCACTTCATCAGGGAGCTTCATGCCGCGTTCAGTGGCGTGGGTTTTTAAGACTTGAGCCTTTTCTTCGTCAGTGAGTGGTTGTAGTTGGTAGACCAAGCCCCACGCTAGGCGGGTGGCTAAATCATCACGCAAGCCCATTTTCGTCGGGGCGGCAATGCCGCTGGTGATGAGTATGCCGTTTGCGGCGCGCAGTTGGTTAAATTGGTCGAATAAAGCGATTTGTGCTTCTTCATTGAGGGTGTGCACGTCGTCGGCAATGTACAGGGTCAAGTTTGTTTCTGCTGTGGCGCGTTTGCAAGCATGTAGTAGATGGCTTTTACCGCTGCCTTGAGCGCCCCACAGGTAAATAAATCGAGCCTCTGAAGCACCGTTTAATGCTAACTTTAGGCTGTGCAGTGCTTCGGTATTAAGGCCTACAATAAAGTTGGCGAGCGTTTGAGCGGCTGGTGGCTGAATGCCTAGAAGAAGTTGTTTCAAGTGCGATTAACCATTGTAAGTTTTGCCGGCAAGATAACTTTGTTTTGCATGCCTAAACCCCACCGCGATTGCCGCTGAAACGGGCAAAGCAAGTAGTACGCCGGCAAAGCCGAATAATTGCCCGCCAGCCATTAAGGCAAATATCACGATAAGTGGATGTAGCCCGACACGGTCACCTACTAAATAGGGCGTGAGTAGCATGCTTTCTACAAATTGCCCCAAGCCGAAAACGATTAAGATTGGAATTAAATCAGCGAGGTTGCCAAATTGTAATAAGCCAGACAGTACACCGAGCACCATGCCTAAGCCAAACCCCAGGTAGGGAATAAAACCTAATAAGCCAGATAAAATGCCGATAGGCAAAGCAGCATCAAGACCAACCAGCCATAAACCTGCAGAATAAAATATACTCATCAGCAACATCACAGACAACTGCCCACGCAGAAACTCAGCGAGCACGGCATCCACTTCATTGGCAATTTCTTGAGTTTTAGCAATGAATTTTCTTGGAATCAGTTGGTTAATTTTATTCATGATGATGTTCCAATCCACAAGTAAATAAAACAACACCAGTGGAATCAGAATTAAATTGGCTAACCAGCCAATAATCGCCATGCCTTGAGCGCTTAACTCTAGAGCGATATTTTTGGCAAAGCTTCCTGCCGTTTTCCAATTATCGGTTAAGACTTGTTGAATCTGCGCAAAGTCTATATCAATACCCACACCAAAATTTTTCTGTAACCAGGGCTCCAAATTGACTTTGGCGGTATTGAAATAGGCTGGGAGTTTTTGCAAAAGTAAAACGATCTCTTTTTGAATGAGTGGGATCACAATCAGCAAGATAAGCAGCAGCGACGCAAACATCAACAGCATGACCAGTAACGCAGAAACAGTACGATTAGCACTGAATTTTTTGTATTGAAATAAATCGATTTTATCCACTAAAGGATTTGCAATGTATGCCAAAATCGCAGCGATTAAAAACGGCGTAAGTATTGGACTTAATAAGTAAATCAAGCCACAAAAAAGTAAGCCTGCTATCCACCAGATGATAGAACTACGATTTTCCATGTGTGCGCTCACTATTTCGGTTTGCCTAGAATTTCGGTTACCTAAAGTTTCGGTTAAACCTGCATTTCGGTTAAAATACCATTATAACGATAGAACACACTTTTTGTAGAAAGCGAGAACTTCCTTGAGCGCCAATAATTCTGATAAAACTTCCATTAGCTACCGTGATGCAGGTGTGGATATTGAAGCGGGTGATGCCTTAGTTGAGCAAATTAAACCATTTGCGAAGCGCACCATGCGCCCAGAAGTGTTAGGTGGCATTGGCGGTTTTGGCTCTTTGTTTGAAATGCCTAAAAAATTCAAAAATCCTGTGCTGGTTTCAGGTACGGATGGCGTTGGGACTAAACTTAAATTAGCCTTTGAGCTGAATAAACATGATACGGTAGGTATTGATTTAGTCGCGATGAGTGTCAATGACATTCTAGTGCAAGGTGCTGAGCCGCTGTTTTTCCTGGATTATTTTGCTTGCGGCAAGCTGGAAGTGGGTACCGCAGCACAAGTCATTAAAGGCATTGCAGAAGGTTGCGAGCAATCTGGCTGTGCGCTGGTGGGTGGTGAAACTGCTGAAATGCCAGGCATGTATCCAGCGGGCGAGTACGATTTAGCAGGTTTTGCGGTAGGTTGCGTAGATAAAGAAAATATCATCAATGGGACGACTATTTCTGCTGGAGATGTCGTGCTGGGCTTGGCTTCAAGCGGCGCACACTCAAACGGCTATTCGCTGATTCGTAAACTCATTGAAAAATCAGGCATTGATTTTGAATCAGACTTTCATGGCAGGAAATTCAAAGAGGTGGTGATGGCCCCCACACGTATTTACGTGAAGCCACTACTGCAACTCATTGCAACACTACCCGTTAAAGGCATGGCGCATATTACTGGCGGCGGCATTACTGAAAATATTCCACGCGTGTTGCCAGCAGGTTTAACAGCGGAAATTCAAAAAGGTAGCTGGGCGATGCCGCCATTATTTACCTGGTTGCAAGCTCAGGGCAATGTGGCAGAGCTAGAAATGTATAAAACATTCAACTGCGGCATTGGCATGGCCGTTATTGTGGCTGAGGCGCACGCCGCGGCGGCAATCGATTTGCTTACTGAGGCTGGCGAAACGGTATTCCATATAGGCAATATTCGGGCGCAACAAGCGGGTGAAGCACCTACAGTAGTCGTCTAAACAAGATCGCTAAATGTATCCCAAAAAGGATTTCATGCGTTAAGTGTCGGTAGATGATTATGGGCGCTAGATTGTCTGGCGCATCAATTTAAGGATCAGTCATGTTTCGTCACTTTATTGCATATATTTCATTGATATTTATTTTTTCTGCAACTGCAGAAGCCGCTCAATTCGCAAAATTGCCTAAGCACATACAGACTCATTATGTTGTCACTAAAGATGGACTGGCTTTTGCAAATGTACATGAAGACTATGTGGTGACTGGCAATAGCTATAAAGTTGAAAGTATTACAAAAGGCATTGGCGTCTATGCTTTATTAGGCGTTCGTAAACTCACAAGCACGGGTAAAGTCACTAGTCTTGGTTTAAAGCCAATGCATTTTGAATTGCATCAGGGTAATAATCCCAATAAAGCCTTATTTACCGACTTTGATTGGACAAATAACACCCTTCGGATGAAAGTCAAAGGTGAAAGCCGAGAGGCGAAATTAAGCGCAGGCACACAAGACTTAGCAAGCTATGCTTATCAGTTTATGTTTTTACCTAGACCACTTAAAGAAGACATTACGATAAGGCTGACTACGGGTAAAAAATTAAACGAATATCAATATAAAAATAGCGAAGTAAAAGGGTCATTAACTGTCGCTGGTACTGCCTATAAAACAGTACACTTAGTGCCAAAAATCTTGGCAAAAGACCAAATTGAGACCAAAGAACTTTGGTTGGCGGTTGATCAACATTATTTGCTGTTGCGCTTCTTGATGGTAGATGAGCATGGTGCAAAGCTAGAGCAAACCTTAACCGAACTCCATGTGGATTAGCACCTATTTACCACGGTTGCTGTCTTTTTGGCAGAAAGTGAAATGGCAGGCAGTGCGTTATCGTAGGATGCTGCTTGCATTAGCGCTGTCGCTCTTGCTGCATTTTTTTATTATCGGTCAATATTATGACAACCTACCTAAGTTTGATGAAAAGCATCAAGTCATTGAAGCTCGGCTGGTGTTGCCAAAGCTATTGCCCAAGTCAGAAACTGTGCCATTGAGCAGGCCAAACGAAGTTAAACCAGTCAAAGAGCAAGCTAAACAAAGCCGCAAGTCCGCAAAACCTAAACTCAATAAACCAAATTCAGTAGAGCCTCCAAAACCAGCAGATCCGATATTACAGCCAATTGAAAAATCTTCAGCAGAACTAGCCTCGGCAAAACCAGCGCCAATAGAAGTGGTGCCGATCACGGAAGCTACCACGGTAGCGGAACCTGATTTAGCCAAAGTAGAAGAGAATTCCTCCAAAGGAATGGAAGAGGCGGTTCAACCAGAAAACACAGAAACAGCTGCTGAAGGCGACTATTTAGAGATTAATCAAAATGTCTACCAATACGTTGCTTCTGATTACGATGTTTATACAGAAAAGGATTCAGCGTTAAATAGTAGCCCCGTGGGCAAGGCAAGTATGGTGTATGAGCAACTGCCAAATAGTGTTGAATATCACATTAAAAGCTTGATCAAAGCCAAGGGGCTTGCTGCGCTTGTTGTGCCAGACTTACTACAAATTAGCGAGGGCAATATCGGCAACGCAGGCTTGCAACCCAAACACTATTTATATCAGTTTGGTAATAAAAAGAATAAAACCTATACCGCGGATTTTGATTGGGAAGCCAAGAATCTACATTTGCAAAGTTCAACCGGTAGCCAAACACGTACCTTGACAGAGGGCACGCAAGATTTGCTCAGTTTTATGTATCAATTTATGTTTGTACCACCCTTACAAAAAATGCAGTTGAGTATTACTAATGGTAAAAAAATAGGCATTTATGATTATAGTTTTGAGGGTGAAGAGCTCATCACCACAAAAGTAGGCGATTTAAAAACCGTACATTTGTCACGGTCGTCTGTTGAAGGCGAGAAAAAAACAGAATTATGGTTGGCCTTAGATTATCAGTACGTACCTGTTAAAATACGTGAAACTGGGAAAGATGGCAAAGTGTATGAGTTATTAGTATCGAGCTTAAAAACTTCGCCATAATGGTGATACGCTGCACGCACCATCATTAGCATTAAATAGTTAGCCTTATATTTAAGGTAATAATCCACACATAAAGAGAATCAAATGACGCCTAATTTAATACGGCAAGCTTCGGTCATGTTATCGAATATACTTGAATTTAATAGCCCTGCAGATGCCAAGTTAAGCGAATTCTTTCGCAATAATCGCGACCTGGGTACCAAAGAACGCGCCTTTGTAGCCGAAAGTGTGTATGGCGTATTGCGCCGTTTGCGTTTTTTAACAACAGTGACTGCCAATGATGAAAATGACCCTGATGATGCACGCAAATTAATATTGGCTTGGATGTTGCGCATACAAGGCATGAGCATCCAAAAAATTGAACCCATGTTGAATGAACAACAGTTAGAGTGGGCGCGCAGCATTAAAGCGAAATCAACCGAAAACCTGTCGCTAGCGGTGCAAGCCGATGTGCGCGATTGGCTGTGGGAAAAACTTGCCGCCCAATATGGTGAAAAAGAAGCACTCACCATTGCGCGAAGCATGCATGAGCAAGCCACACTAGATCTACGGGTAAACACTCTCAAAGCCACGCGTGATGAGGTGATGGCGCAATTTATTGCAGAAGCTGCAACTGGCGAGGCGAATGTAAGCAAAACGCCGTATTCACCCATTGGCTTGCGTATGCCATTGCGTTTGAATATCAGCCGTCACGTATTATTTACTGAAGGCAAAATTGAAGTACAGGATGAAGGCAGCCAGCTATTAGCGCAATTAGTGGCACCTAAACGCGGCATGATGATTGCAGATTTTTGTGCAGGCGCGGGCGGTAAAACATTGGCAATGGGCGCTTTAATGCGCAATACGGGACGTTTATATGCGTTTGATATTTCTGAAAAGCGCTTGCATAGCTTGGGCCAACGTTTAAAACGCTCTGGGCTAAGTAATCTTAATGCGCAAAGTATCAGTAGTGAAAATGACCCTAAACTTAAACGTTTAAATGGAAAATTTGACCGTGTATTGGTCGATGCGCCTTGCACAGGTTTGGGTACGCTACGCCGCAACCCAGATTTGAAATGGCGCCAAACTCCGCAAGATTTAGCTGAGTTAACGGTTAAACAAGCCAACATTTTAGCGCGAGCTGCAAAGCTGACGAAGGCTGGCGGTCGTTTGATTTACTCGACTTGCAGCCTGCTAAGTGATGAAAATGAACAAATTGCGGAAAACTTTCTGGCAACACATCCTGATTTCAAACTACTTAATGCGGCAGAGATTTTAAGTGGGCAACAAATCCATTTAGATACAGGAAAATACTTAAAACTACTGCCACACTTGCATCACACGGATGGTTTCTTTGCCGCCGTATTTGAAAAAATGGATGCAACCATGCCTATGAAAAAAACCGCAACAATGCTGGCAGCGGTTGAAGCCCCAGTTGAAGAAGTCGTGACTAAAAAAACACCAGTCAAAACGAAGATGGCTAAAGCAGCAAAGGAAAAGGTTGTGAAAGAAAAAGTGGTGAAAGTTGCCACAGTAAAAGAAAAAATCGCAAAACCAAAAGTGGTTAAACCTATGGTTGCTAAAGTTAAAGCTTCAAAAGAGTAACATGTCGATGAAGCTTCCTAGCCTAAACATCCAAATACTATTAGGCGCAGTTTTTGGAGTTGTGGTTGGTTTGTATTTTCATTCGCAAGGGTTAGAAAATCAGATAGTGCAGGGTGGCTTGTATGCTTCTAGTCTAATTGGCACACTGTTTATTGATTTACTTAAAATGGTGCTCATTCCACTCGTGTTCTGCTCAATCTCGGTGGGAATCGCCAACCTTCGGCAACATCAACAAATGCATCGCGTATGGATAACGACAATGTTGTTCTTTGTGATTAGCATGGCCATTGCCATTATTCTTGCGCTACTTGCAGGTAATTACTTCAAGCCAGGGGTTGGACTACATTTGGTGATGTTTGAATATGCCATGCAAAATTTTGAAGCCAAGCAGCTGCCGCTACCTGAGTTTTTTGCACAGTTTCTGCATGGCTTGTTCGTGAATCCATTCGCGGCCTTGTCACAAGGTAATGTATTAGCGGTGGTGATGTTTGCACTCATTTTAGGCATTACCCTAGTCATGGGCGGCGAACGTTACAAAACCATACTTTCCCTGCTAGAAGAAGGGTTGGAAATTACCATGAAAATTGTCGGCTGGGTGATGCGCATCGCACCGCTTGGTATTATGGCATTACTGATTAAACTGGTCGCGATGCAAGATGCCGCCATGCTCGGCACTCTCGCTAAGTTTGTAGGCGTGGTAGTCGGCACACTGTTATTGCATGGCGTGGTGCTATTGCCGCTCATCCTATATTTAGTAACAGGGAAATCGCCTATATGGTTTTGGCGAGGGGCACGCGAGGCTTTGATTACCGCGTTCGCAACAAGCTCGAGTTCAGCTACGCTGCCAGTCACTTTGCGCTGCGCTACTCAGCACTTACACGTCAAACCAGAAATTGCAGGCTTCGTCATTCCATTAGGGGCGACCATCAATATGGATGGCACGGCTTTATATGAGGCCGCGGCGGCATTATTTATTGCCAATTTGGTAGGCATTGAGCTGACCATGGCGCAACAACTGATCGTATTTTTTACCGCGATGATTGCCGCGATGGGCGCGCCAGGGATACCGAGTGCTGGCATGGTGACGATGGTGATGGTGCTGCAATCTGTTGGCCTACCTGCTGAAGCGATTGCGATATTACTGCCGATAGATCGGTTACTGGATACGCTACGCACCACCGTGAATGTGCAAGGGGATATGGTGGGGAGTTTGGTCGTGCAAAAGCTGGTTCAAGAAAAAAGCTAGGTTACCAAAAAGCCAGTTCAGGAAAAATTTAATTAATATCCATTAAACCTAGGCATTTGAATCGTAATTTAAATTTCTAAACGCACTTTTGCTGTTCCTTTAAAAATGGAATGATACGAGTTTTGGTATCTGGATGTGAAGAAATCATTTCAGGTACGGAATTGCCACTACCACCATGGTCGGTGACGAGTCGCAATAATAAAGTTGCAAAATATTTAGTCGGAATACATGCTGTTTTAAGTGCTTCCAGTGAGTAAATGTCAGCTTCCGTTTCAAGCTCGCGTGAGTAGCTCATATTCATCATCAATGCTGGTAACCCTGAGGCGACACTGCTCACGTCGCCAGTAATGGCGATAATAATCAGACCAGAAACGGTGCCTTGCAAGGTTTGGCGTAAGGCATGTCGACCCTTTACATGACCGAGTTCATGCGCGAGTACGGCGATAATTTCATCATTATTTTTAGCTAACTCGACGAGTTCATCGGTCATCACCATGTAGCCGCCTGGCAGGGCGAAGGCATTGGCACCAATCACCGGGCTTTTTCTGAATTGCAACTCATATTCAGGGCAGGATCCTGTTTTTTTACACATGGCAGCCAGCGCTGCTTTGATTTCATTTTGTTTAACGAGTGGCAATTTTGTCGCTTCAAAATAGCCCAATTGCTCGTGATCTAAAGTCTCTAATGTTTGCTTGCCAAGGTCTTTTTCGACTGAAGCTGGTGTGGCCATGGCCGCATACTTTGCCGCCACTGGCACGCCATATTTCAACATAGCATAGCCCGCGATAACAATGAACACCAGTGAAACCACAACAAACAGCAAATGTGTTTCAGCGTAATGCACCATTTTCCAAAAGGTGCTGGCGGGTTTAGCTGGTAAGCAGCCTTCTAAGTCTTTGTAATCGGTTTCTAGCCGCGTGTCATCCGGTAAATCGATGAGTCGTTTTCCACTACCGAGCTGAGCCTGTATTGTGCATTCGCTAATGGGGTAAACCTTGTCATTGATGGCATTTTCCTCTTGATGAAGTGGTTGGATCAGTAATGAAATACCCTCTTGGAAAGTTACCAGCACTCGCTTGGCGCGAGGGCTGATGCCATCATAATAGTCCGCTTCAAATTGCATAGTGGGCGCCGACTTTGTGAGAGGTCTTAACCGAAAGAAAGATCAACATCGAACATATCAGCGATTTCTTCACCCATTGCTTTGGAAGATTCCTTTTTCTCGCCAACGAATTTATCCCAGTCAGTTTCACCTGTGAGCGCTAAATGATCCGCACGATATTTCGCCATGCGCACTTGTGCCCACGGCGTTGCAAAACCCATCGTAAACATTAAAACAAGAGCGTTAGAGACATACAGCCAAACTAAATCACGCATACGCTGGTTACTAAAAAAGCCGATGTGATCAAGGGTTGTGTTATTTAAAACAAGGTTCTGAATACGCGATTTGAAATAGGCTGCGAATGAAAAAATAATCGCAAGATATAGCAATATACCAAGTAAGCCGAATACAATGGCCGCAGCAATCCCCCATTTACCTGCAATGCCACCAAATGCATCAGCGATCGGGTCTTTTTTAGGTGCGGCCACGTCTGCTTCAGACGCTGTTTCAGGATTGGCCGCTTCTGCTTCGAAGGCTTTCATCAATTTGTCATATTCTGCACGTTCTGCAGGGCTTAAGTCTTTCAACATCTCTTCTTCCGACATGTTTTCCTGCGCAGGCTCAGTGGCTGCCTCTTGTTCTTTTGCCAAAGCGGTGTTTTCGTCAGCGATTGCTTGATCGGTCATGATTTCCTCATCAGAAGGCACTTCAATCGCTTTAGTATTGGCTACTTTGATGAAACCGCCGGCATTCATATCAGCCTTGTCAGCAGATGGTTGTGTGATGTATTGCGCTTGATGGGCACTCGCCTGACTGGCTTTTTCTTTATAGTGTTGATACGCAGGAATCGCAATGGCCGCGAGAATACCTAATAATGGAATCAGAAAAATGACGAGATAAATCTTGTAGAAATCTTTGACTAAGGCTTCCATTTTAAAATGGCTCAAACCAAATTTATGGTGATCAATTATAAATTTTTGACTGCGTTGCGCCACAAAAGGAATGGCCAACCCTAATGTCACAATCGCTAACAACGTGTAGCCTATAAACACCAATGCAGCTTCACCGTATTTACCATCAAAGTCAAAGCGTAAGCCACGGTGGCTGGAGTTGCGGGCGTTAAAAAGCATGCCGCGAATCACAATCCAAGGGAGTGCTATCATAAAGAGGATAAATAGTATTCCCGCAGCAATCGGGCTAAAAGCGGCGAGCGCTTGGTATAAAACAAATAAAACAAAAGCAATCACTCGCCCTTTTAATATCGCAATCGGATTGGCATGATAATCAAAGCCGACGCCTTCAATCAGGGTGTGATTGTAAAAATATTTTTTGCGACGCACCTTGGCCCAAGCAGAATAAATGCCTAAGGTAATGATAGAGAGTAATAAATTGACAATCCAAATGCCAAAATACTCACTTGTTCTGCCGGTAAATACGATTGGCGTTTTATTATTTGACATGTTTAATCCTTATTCTTAGGTCAATGATTTTTAATGTTGAAATTGATCGATTGCAACCGTATGTCTGCAGCAAAAAGCATCGTAGGATGATAACACTTGAACCTATTTTCCCAAAATAGGTGCCTGCTATCAGGTAAAATGGTTGGCATTATCTTATTAATAATAGTTGCATCAATAACGTGATATTGATGATTATTTCCCCGTCTTTATTACCGCTGCTCTGCAAGCCTTTATTTACGTGGCTTGCAGAGCAGCGATTTTTGCTCGCATGTTTATTGGAGCTTAATTTTGTTATTTTTAAGATCAACATGGATTGTAATTTTTTAACCCACGGTGAAATGAAGTCAATCGTTAAAGTCGACCACTGAGCGTGCAAAATTTTCGTAAAGCCATAGTTTCTGACGCAGATGCCATCGCACAACTCGTGAATGCGTCCTATCGTGGAGAATCTAGTCGAGCGGGTTGGACAACTGAAGCGGATATTCTTGATGGTCTACGCACTTCTGCTGACGAAGTGCAACGCCTGATTAGCTCTGAAAATACCTGTATTCTATTGTCTAGTAAAGGAGCGGAATTGGTCGGCACGATTTGCCTTGAGAAAGATCAAGCTGTCGTTCATATCGGGATGTTTGTGGTCAGTCCTCACTTGCAAGGCAATGGCATTGGCAAACAGTTATTGGCTGCGGCTGAAAACCTTGCGCAACAAACTTGGCCAATTCAAAAATTTCAAATGCATGTCATTACCATTCGCCATGCGTTGATTGCGTTTTATGAACGGCGCGGTTACTAACGTACGGGAGTTTTGAGTGATTTTCAGTGAACCCATCAGTTTGGCAGCCGAAGCTGGAGGGACTTCAGTTAGAAACTCTCGAAAAAAATTTACCCCGATGATCTTTACCAACCGCCCGATTAAACTGCAAGATTGCCACCAGCACGGCGAGAATGCGGAACTATTCTTAGTAGAAGGCGATTCTGCTGCATCCGCAGTGAGCAGCTTGCGAAACCAGCAAATCCAAGCGGTGCTGCCCATGCAAGGAAAACCACTCAACACCATTAAAGCCGGCGCTGAAAAATTGGCAGAAAACGCCTTATTTTCAGCCTTAATAGCGTCCATCGGCGCGGGTGTTGGTGAGCATTTTGACATCAAAAAATGCCGCTACGGACGTATTTTATTGTTGATGGACCCTGATGCCGACGGCATACACTGCGGGGCGCTCATGCTCATGTTCTTTTATCGCTGGATGCCAGCACTGCTAGAAAAAAGTATGGTAGAACTGGTGCGCCCACCGGTAGGCGAAGTACTAGATACCGAAACGGGCGAACTACATCACGCCTACACAGAGACTCAATTTTTAGCCATGTGTGCACAACTTAAAAATGCACACCAGCATAAAATCATCACCCAAAAATATCGCGGCTTGGCAGGCATAGGCCCTCAACAGTTAGAAAGAATCTGCATTCATCCACAAACCAGAAAAACTAACGTGATGCGTTTGAAAGATGCGCAAATGGCGATGGAAGTTTTTGGTCGCTAAGTTTTATTTAGCCTAACTTGCATGCCTTGATGCTAGACGCAATTTTTGCGTTAAAAACTTCAAAAATCAGCACATATCAACCTTGCACCTCTGCAAGCCTTATGCAGCGCCGCTTTCAGGGCAACGAAAATTGTTCGGGGGAAATTATGTGCCAAAAATGACAAAATGTGGTGTAGTTTTGAATTTAACAGACACTTCAGATTAGCGAGATGATTGCGACTTAAAGCGTGCAACAGAACCCATCACCAACGAATAAGCGGCTGGTACAACCACTAAAGTCAGCAACGTAGAAGAAATCATACCGCCGATGATGGCGACTGAGAGTGGTTTGTTGGTTTCACTTCCCGCACCTAGGCCTAGTGCGGCGGGCAATAGGGCTAGAATAATGGTGAGTGAAGTCATGATGACCGGTCTTAAACGTATTGGGCAGGCTTCCTTTAGGGCATCGTTGATGTTGGCGCCTTTTGCTACTAGCTGATTGGTTAAATCGACCAATAAGATAGAGTTTTTGGCAACCAAACCGATAAGCAAGACCAAGCCTATCATGGAGTAAATATTCAGCGTGTCACCAGAGATGAGCAGTGCGATGAGGCCGCCGATGATGGCCAGTGGCTGCGCGAGCATAATGATGAATGGCTGAATGAATGAGTTAAATTGGCTGGCCAGCACCATGTAGAGCAATATAAACGCCAGTGTGAATACAAACTGCATGTTTTTCATGGTTTTGCCAAATTCTTCCGCTTGGCCTGTGAGTTTTAGCGTGTAATCGGGCGGCACTAGTTTGGTGGCGGTGACTTTCACAAAATCGACGGCTTCACCTAATGGCACATTAGGGTTGGCGTAAAAGTTGGCGGCATATTGTAAGTCGTAGCGACCAATCACGGCGGCGCCTAACTCTTTTGAGAAACTGGCTACGGCATCTAAACGCACTAATTCTCCGCTGGCGCTACGTAAATATATTTTGCTTAAATCCGCGGTGTTATTTAGCTCGCCTACTTGCGCTTTTAAGCGAATATCATAGCGTTGGCCGTCGCCATTTGCTTCATTGTATTTAGCGACATTGATGCCGCCTGCATAGAGCGAAACCGCGGTGGCAATGTCATTCGCGCTCAGGCCCAGCGTGGCGGCCCTTGCACGGTCAATACGCATATTCAGTTGCGGTAAATCTAACTGCACATCGAGGTCAACCTTACCGATCTCTGCCGTGCTACTTAAGGTTTGTTGCAAAAGTTGAGAAATGCGGCCAATCTCCTGCAAATTTGCGCCTGTCAGGTTGAATTGCAGTTTTTCGGAACGCTGACCACGCACGATAGACATGGGTGATGGAATTGCTCGCACGCCAGGGATGTTATTGAGTTCTTTTTTCAACGTTTTAATCAATGCTTGCTGGCTAATAGTGCGCTCCTTTTTTGGCTTTAAACGTACGTTTACATTGCCCTGGTTCACTTGTCCGCGCGAGCCCGCGCCGATGGTGGCGAAGTAACTTACTACTTCGTTTTTGTGGCTGGCGATGGTGGCTTCCACTAATTTTAGGCGCGAATCGGTGTATTCTAAACTTGAGCCTAACGGTGTTTTAACGTTGATGCTAAAACTGCCTTCGTCTGTTTCTGGCACAAAATCTTTTTCAACATGTTTGAGTGAGTAAACCCCAGTAAAACCTACGAAAAGCGCGGTAAAGAGCAGAACCAAGCCGCGATGATTGAGTGCAAAATTTAATAGGCTTTTGTAAGCGTTTTCTAGACCACTTAAGACATGTCCAATTGCCTTGTACAGTGCATTTTCGTTCGGGGTCACTTTAAGATAGCGCGAACACAACATCGGCGTAAGCGTGAGTGATACAAATAGTGAAACCAGCACGCCAAAGGTGACAACCACGGCAAATGATTTAAAAAACATACCGATAATGCCATCCATAAAAATCACCGGCGCAAATATGCACACCAGCGAAGCCGAAGAGGCAAGTACAGCAAACACCACTTCGTTACTGCCAATAATAGTGGCTTTGGTACGGAACGCGGCAACGGCTTGCGGATTCATTAAATCAGTAGCGCTTAGCATTGCACCTGCCTCGCCTGACATGTGACGTAATATACTTTCGCGCACCACAATGGCATCATCCACTACCACGCCGATGAGTAATAGCAAGGCGAGCAAAGTCATGCTGTTAAAGGTATATCCCGCGAAGTACATCACGGCAATTGCGCCTAACAGTGAAACAGGAATCTCTAAACAAATCATAAGGGTAGAGCTGAAAGAGCGCATAAAAATCAACACTATAAGCGCCGCAAACAATGTACCTTCAACCAAATGCTCTTTAAGCGAGGCAACCAGTTGGTGAATATAAATGCCATCATTAGTCGAGACTTCCAGCACCATGCCTGGTGGTAGGTTGGGACGAATATCTTTCTCCAATCTGCGCTCAACCTCGCTAATAATTTCAACCGTGTTGGCATTGGCAATTTTTACCATGCCGATGCCCACCGTGGGTTTGCCGTTATAGCGCGCCACTTGGCGATTATCGGTAATGCCATCTTCTATGGTTGCAATATCTTTGAGGCGAATAGAGGCGCCAGCTTTTGTGCTAATGATTAAATCGGCAAGTTCTTTTGTTTTGTGAAATTCAAGGTCAAGTTTGAGTAATTGCTCGGCCTGTACGCTGACGAGAAAACCGCCAGGCAATTGCACATGTTCGCGATTAAACGCCGAGATTAAATCATTGGCGGTGAGTTTATACGCCGCCATGCGTTCAGGTAAAATATTAACGCGAATTACGCGGTCACGCCGCCCGCCTATGGTCACTTCACCTACACCTTGAATCGTTTCAAACTTCTTTTTTAGAATATTATTGGCGTATAAATTCAGCTGCTGAATGGTACGGTCGCCACTTAAAGCCAGCCAAATGACGGGCGATGCGTTGGTGTCTACTTTTTGTACCGTGGGCGGGTCAGTACCAGTTGGCAGGCGCCTTAACACCTGACTCACCTTGGCTTGCACCTCGTTATAAGCCACATCAATATCTTTATTGAGCGCAAAAGTAATACTGATGCTAGAAACCCCAGGCGATGACGCCGATTGAATATGCTCGATGCCAGGTGTGGTGTTGATGGCAGATTCGATGATGCTGGTAATGCTGGTGTCCACCACGTCAGGGTCGGCACCACGCAAAGTAGTATTGACCATAATGATGGGAAAATCGATCGATGGAATGCGGTCCACGCCAATTTTTTGATAGGCAATTAAGCCGAATAGTACAATCACAGCAGAGAGCATCCACGCAAGTACGTGGCGTTTAATGGAGAGTTCGGGCAGGGTCACGTTTAATTCTTAGCTTTGTTAGTGATTGGCTTGTTTGACGGTAAGTGGGCATTGCCATCACTCAATTTCACCAGTGCTTTATCGGTTAAAAAACCAGCGCCATCGACTACAATTTGATCATTTTCGGCGATACCATCAGTGATTTCTACCCAACCATTTTGGCGAGTCCCTGTTTTTACAGTGGCCTGAAAAGCCATGTTACCCTGCACGATATAGACCACTTCACCCGCTGGACGTAGCACTACGCTTTGTTCTGGCACCATCATCGCGGCAGGCTGAGTGCCTAGCACGACAGTGCCATTGACGCTGGCACCAGGTTGCCAGCCGGGAGCATCCAAAATATCAGCAATGACATCTATGGTGCGGCTACCTTCGGTAATCATGGGTTTTAATTCGTGTATCACGGCCTCAACCGTTTTATCGCTCGTAGGCGTACTAAGGCGAACCTTTAAGCCAGGCTTGAGTTGAGCACCGATCTGCTCAGGAAAAGGTAAATGTGCGCGTAACTTTTGCGTAGAAACTATCAGCACAATCGGGTCGCCAATGCGCACAAATTCACCGTCATCCACCAATTTTTTTTCGATGTTGCCGCTGGCGGGCGCGTAAAGCTTAGTCTTGCTACTACCATGATTGATAGTGCTGATACGCGCTTTAGCCCCTGCAAGTTGTTCTTTTAAAACATTTTGTTGGGCTAAGTCGTTATCTACCGCATTTTGCGAGATGAACTTTTTATTGACCAAGGCTTGGCTACGTTCCACCGTCTTGGCTTGGTTGGCAAGCTGCGCTTCAATCCGCGCGACTTCGGCCTGCGCTTCATTGCGCTGCATGCCAAAATCTGCTGCGTCTAAGGTGGCAATCAGCTGGCCTTGTTTTACCGCTTGACCCGTGTTGACATGTATTTTAATGACGCGTGCAGCCACTTCAGCCGACACGGTTGGATTAGTGAGCCCTTCAAGCGACCCTATTGCTTCTTCCGTGACTTCAATGGTTTGATTTTTCACCTGTGTCACGGTGACTAATGTTGGTTTTGGGCCTTTATCTGCTTCTTTATTCGCTTCGGAGGCTTTTTTGGTACCGCAAGCGATTAAAAAGGCTGAGAGTAAAACGATGAATGCTGGTTGAATGATTTTTTTCATAGAGTTAACGCGATATTTTAAGCCTTATTGTTCATTGTATCTAATTGTGCCCAGTCAAAATATGGCCCGGGATCAGTTTTTCTCAGTGGCGCAATATCAGAATGCCCTACGATTGCTTGTATTGGGTAAGCGCTGATGAGCGCCGCAATCAAACGTTTCAGAGTTTCATATTGTATAACTTCAAATGCTTCAAAGTCCGAGCCTTCCAGCTCTATTCCGACTGAAAAATCGTTACAACGTTCACGTCCTTGCCAATTTGATTGCCCTGCATGCCAAGCACGCTGAAGACAAGATACAAATTGAATGAGTTTGCCATCGCGCCGTATCAGAAAGTGCGCCGAAACCTGATGGGTATAAATCTCTGCGTAATAAGGGTGCTCATCAGGGTTAAGTTGATTGGTAAATAGCTGAACTATGCCGTTGCCGCTATACTGGCTCGGCGGCAGGCTGATGTTATGAATGACAATGAGGCTAATTTCAGCTTCAGGCCGCACATCATAATTGGGGGAGGGAATGTAAACACCTTGATTAGCAAACCCAGCCGTGCTGATGGTGATCGGTAAGGAATTCATTTTTTTTATGTGTTTCTTGCATTATCCTATAAAATAGCCGCCATCTAAATTCAATTGCACAAGAGACACTCATGGTTTTTGCAACCTTATTTTTAATGCTCATCGTCATTCTAATCGCGGCAGAAGTATTTACCAATGCTTTAGAGCATCTCGGTGAAAAATTAGGTATTTCAGAAGGTGTGACAGGCTCTTTGTTTGCCGCCGTAGGGACAGCGCTGCCTGAAACCATGGTGCCCTTATTGGCGCTGTTGGCAGGTACGGCCAGCACGCAAACCAATGAAGAAATCGGTGTGGGCGCAATTTTAGGTGCGCCGCTGATGTTAGCCACGCTTTCAATCTTTTTGATGGCACTTTCAGTGTGGAAACGCAGAACATTAACAGGCCATTTGCGCCCAGAAAGAACGGGCTTATTACGCGATTTAAACTTTTTTATTGCCGCTTTTGCATTTGCGACTTTGGCCATGTTTGTGCCACACACACAACCAATTATCCGTGCGGCATTGAGTTTTGGCATGGTGATGATTTATTTTGTCTATGTGATGATGACGCTTAAAGCCTCAAAAGCTCTGGTGGAGGATGGTCACGCCACAGAAGCGGGTGGCGACATGTTTTTGTGTAAATTAGGTCTGCCAAACAATATGATAGTGATTGTTGTGCAGTTGGCTTTGGGTTTAGGTTTGTTAGTCGCAGGCGCTACAGGATTTATTCATGGCGTTGAAGAAGCGGCTTCAATGCTAGGTATTTCGGCCTTGTTATTATCATTATTGATTATTCCAATCGCCACCGAATTACCCGAAAAAGTGAACAGTATTTTATGGATACGCAAAGGTAAAGACACATTGGCGTTTGGCAACATTACGGGCGCAATGGTGTTTCAAGGCACTTTGCTCCCAGCAATCGGCATTATGCTCACACCGTGGGAACCACGACATGAAGTGTTAGCAGGTGTGCTTATTACGTTAATTGCGGCGATTTGGTTGCGTGTGATGGCGGTACGTGGTGATGGTTTGCGCATCTGGCATATTGGCTTTAACGGCGCCCTTTATGTGACGTATTTGGCGATAGTGTTATTGTAAAATCCCGTCCTGGCTTCGAGTATCTTTACTGACGCTGCCCTGCGAGCCTTGTAAATAAAGGCTTGCAGGGCAGAATTTTTTTCTCGTAGGAAAATGTAGTGGTTTTTGAGGTTTTTTATAGCAATTAAACATCAGGGCAAAAACCCAAAGAGAGTACCTAATTTCCGTCCTCAATTTCCACATCCACCTCAGCATCTGACTCTTTAGACAAACCTAACTTCACCAAGCGATAGCGTAAAGTGCGAAAGCTCACGCCTAACAGTTTTGCAGCAGCGGTTTTATTTTGGTTGGTTTTTTCCAAAGCCTGAAGAATGGCACGTTTTTCAATCTCTTCAAGGTATTCAGGCAAATTAATTTCAGGAGAAAGTTCAGGATTCATGGATGGAATTTTATGAAACTCATCTCTTGGCACAGCTCTGCGCTCCACGCGTATTTGATCTTGATGCAGCAAATCGTCAACAGTGATGGTTTTCCCATCACACATCGCCAACGCCCGTTCCAGCATGTTTTCCAACTCTCGCACATTGCCCGCAAACGGTAACTGTGAAATATATGCTTGCGTGGCGCTATCAATTTGCGGTATCGCGATATTTAGATTGCTACAAAGTTTTGCCAGCAACATCGTGGATAATAAAGAAATATCACTTGGTCGGTCGCGCAAAGCGGGCATTTTGAGCTGAATGACATTGAGGCGGTAATACAAGTCTTGCCTAAACTGGCCGGTTTCCATCATCTCAACCAAGTTTTTATGGGTGGCGCTAATAATACGCACGTCCACGGCTTCTTCTACTGTGCCGCCCACCATGCGCACTTTTTTCTCTTGAATTGCACGCAATAATTTCACTTGCATGGGTAATGGCAAATCAGCGACTTCATCTAAGAAAAGGGTTCCACCATTGGCAGCCTGAAACAATCCTTCTTTATCTTGATTGGCGCCAGTAAAAGCGCCTTTTTTGTAACCAAAAAACTCACTTTCCATCAAGTTTTCAGGAATCGCCCCGCAGTTGACTGCAATAAATGCGCCTTCAGCGCGGGCGCTGTTTTTATGAATCAGTTTGGCAGCTAATTCTTTTCCGCTACCAGATTCGCCGCTGATATAAACGGGTGCTTGGCTACGCGCAAGCTTGGTAATCATGCTGCGTACTTGCATCATGGGTTCAGAATCGCCAATCATTTCTAGCGTGTCTTGTCGGCTTACATTGGCTTGAGGGCTCAGTTTGAGCGCGAATTCTATGACAGGGCGTAATTGCTTGAGTGAAAGTGGTTTGCTTAAATAATCAAAAGCCCCCGCCTTTAAAGCGGATACAGCATTATCGGCACTGGCATGCGCGGTAATGACGGCCACTGGCAGCCCAGTATGAAATTCATTGATGTAGTTCACTAGATCAAGACCTGTGCCGTCAGGCATCTGCATGTCGGTGAGGCAAAGCGAATAAGGGCGTTGTTTGAGTAAAACTTTGGCATCCTCGACACAACTGGCACTATAGGTGTCAATATCCATGCGCTCTAGCGTCATGACAAGTAGTTCGCGAATGTCAGTTTCATCATCGACGATTAAACAGGTTTGTTTTTGAGTCATGCGTTATTATGCCATTTTTAGTTAAACATTTTACGAGTTGATTATCTTAGCTAAAAGTTAGATGAGGGTTTTTAGCTGAATAAGAAATATGCTGCCTTGCGGCACGGTTTGATATTGTAAGTTGGCGCCGTTAGCTTCAGCCAGTTCGCGTGAAATATATAATCCCAAGCCGTTGCCTGTCGTTTTGGTGGTAAAAAATGGTTCAAATAAACGCGATTTATCCGGCTCGGCAATTCCGCTTCCATCGTCTGTAATCTGGATATTGAGGCCAGTCCTGCCAACATTCACGCATCCAAGTGATAAGCTGCCGACTTGTTTTTGGCTGTGTTCCCAGCCATTTTTGCAAAGATTCCATAAAATTTGCGTTAAATGTCGTCGATCAAACGTAATGGTTTGTTTTTGTAACATGGGCTCTAGTAGAAAATGCATGTCCGTGATATTTTCAATGGCACAGAATTGGTTATAAAAGTCTTTCAAAAATACACTTAACTCAATTTGTTCTTGGTGTGTGCGATCGCGTCTATTCAGCTCTAAAACATCTTTGATAATTTTATCAATCCGCCCAATATTATCTTCAATGATTTGTAAAACGCGGGTGACTGGCGCTGAAGTGTTTTCTTCTTCCTGCAGCAATTGATTGGCATGGCTTATCGCGCTCAGTGGATTCCGAATCTCATGTGCGATATTGGCTGTTAATCTGCCGAGTGCAGCCAGTTTGGTTTGCTGGGCCTTGGCCTGCAATTGACTCCAATCTTGTATGAAAATAACCGCACCTGAATCGCGCTGTTCATTGATGGGCATAAATCTGAGCTTAAGCTCGCGGTTGCTGATGGTGATGATGTCATTGCGACCGGCATCATCACCGTCTACCCAGTGGTTAAATACGGTCGCAATTTCAGGTACTTCGCTGGTTAAGTTTATATTTTCAGGATGATTGCTTGGTAGGGCTAGTAATGATTCAGCCTGCAAATTATGATGGCGAATGGTCAGGTGCTCATCTACTACAATCACGCCATCTTGCATTTCTTGTGTAATCAGCGCATTGACTTGCGCTAAATTTTTAAGATCTATCCCGCGTGAGGAGGCGAGTGCTTCACTGTGTTGCATGCGTTTTGCTAAGCTGTAGGCTAGCCATGCGGTTGCGAAGCAACTGATGCTGAGCATGACAGGTTGCGTGTATGACGCTGCAGATAAATCGCCAACAGCAATTTGGTAACTTTGTTCAAGTAGCAAACACAGGCTTGCAATGGCTGCATAAAATAGCGCCAAGCGACCGTGACTGACTAGGCTGGCAATTACAATAACGATAATGAGTAATAGCCCCAAACCGCTTTGTATGCCTCCTGCTGCGTACATCAGTAAGGTGATGAATACAATATCAGCAATGACTTGTAGTGGAAGTAAAAACCGATGAGAAGCTATTTTTAGAGGGCTAAACAGAAGCGCCAATACGCTAAAAATCAAATATGCGATTGAATTATTTAAAAATAGGAGGGTGGTGTTTTTATCCCACCATGTTTCTTTACTCATAAAGAGGTAAAGACCGATGAATGTTAGACTTAGGATCAAACGAAAAACATTGAGTATATTGGTGGCGCGTGCTTGCAAAGGCAAATCACTTTGTCGGGCCATGATTTTATTCAAATAGCTTTGATTTAAGTGGAATTTTAAATTCAAGTTGAAAAGACTCATTTGTGTTGAATGTGCGCCTTGCTGCAATAAAGCTTGCCGTTGACTAAAAAAGCTTCTGACCTTGGCAGGTGCACGGCACAGTGTGCGCATTGCACCATGTCTTCTACTTTGTCCTTTAGCTCGCTGCTATCATTTGGCGTGTTGTCTTCATTTGATGGAGTCTTGTTAGATTGAAGAAAACTGCGTTTCAGCATATAAACAATCAGCCAAATAATGAGCCCTAAAAAAATCAGCCTCCACATGGGATATACTCTCGAATTGAATTGGTATGATTGTAACTAAAGCTAGGCATAGTGCAAAATATAAACCTGATATACTTCTGTTATTCGTGAATGTTTGTTAGCAATTGATAGAGCATTAAAAAACAATAAGTAACTCACCATAAGCGCAATGGCAACTCCTAAAGAGCTATCTGATTTTCTTACAGCAGTAGAGCGTCGTGCATTTAAGCAGACGGCTTATGCCGTGCGTGACGACCATGCCGCGCTTGATATAGTGCAAGATTCCATGTTAAAGCTCGCGGAAAAGTATGGCGATAAACCTGCAGATGAATTGCCTATGCTATTTCAACGTATTTTGCAAAATACCATGCGCGATTTTTGGCGCAGACAAAAAGTCCGTAACTTGTGGACAACCTTGCTATCCTCTTTTGGCAGCAACGGTGAAGGTGATGAAGATCGCGATCCGCTAGAAACGATAGATGTTGAAGATGATAGTGATGAACCATCTGCACAACTCGAGCGTAGCCAAACCATTAAACTCATTGAAAATGCGTTAGAAAAGCTCCCGGCACGTCAACGAGAAGCCTTTGTGCTACGTTACTGGGAGGAGATGGATGTTGCCGAAACGGCAGAAATAATGGGTTGCTCGGATGGAAGCGTTAAAACGCACTGCTCTCGAGCAGTTCATGCGCTGGCAACGGAGTTAAAAAAACAAGGCTTGGAAAAACTCGGCCTATCAGGCTTAATGTTAAGTAGCAATAGCTCAAAAGGCTAAGGGGCTCAAAGGGTCAGGGGCAAGTGATGAATACAAATGAATATAATGAAATGACAAACGACAAAACTGATTTGATGCAGGATGAAACAATGGTGCGTGCTGCTGCAAATTTGCTAAAAGACAATGCAAATCACTTAAATGCAGTGACATTACAGCGACTGGAGACTGCCCGTAGTGCTGCAGTGAATCGGTTGGCAGCTAAACAAGCGAGCGGTAGCAATCTAAATGGTGGCGTACTGACGTGGTTCGGTCATAGTTTTGGTTCATATTTCGAGCAACATAAAATGTTGTCTTCGGCAATGATTGTAGGTGCAATATTACTTACTTTTTTTGCAGCGCGGCAACTGAATAATAATGAGGGTAGCACTGGGCAGATTTATCAAGGGGATAGCGATGCATTTTTGCTCGCGTCAGAATTGCCACCAGAAGCATTTGCGGATAAAGGATTTGATACATGGTTAGTTTCAAAACGGGATTAAAACTCGTAGCAATATTGGCAGCATTGTTTTGTGGGGTAGCGTTCGCAGATGACAGTACAGTGACTTGGGCACAATTGAATGATACACAACGAGAAGTATTAAATCCGCTCGCATCCGAATGGGATACATTGCGCCCATGGCAGCGTGAAAAAATGCTCGATATTGCGCGTGATTACCCAAAAATGGATGCAGGTAGGCAGGCGCTGGTGCAGAAGCGTTTAGGCAACTGGAGCCGTATGACACCTTACGAACGTGAGAATGCAAGAAAAAGCCACCAGCAATTTCAGTCATTGCCAGCAGATAAAAAAAATGAATTGCGTAAACGATGGATGGAATATCAGCA
Organism: Methylotenera sp.; assembly: GCA_049643685.1. Classification (GTDB taxonomy): domain Bacteria; phylum Pseudomonadota; class Gammaproteobacteria; order Burkholderiales; family Methylophilaceae; genus Methylotenera. The sequence continues at coordinate 6,468 of JBARQL010000047.1, read as the reverse complement.
ATTACCAGAATCAGAACGTGCTAGATTAAGAGCAGAATCACCTGAAGTCTATAAAGATGCGGACCTCAATTAGGATTTGCAATTAATTGCTAAAGCAGTTCAATTCAGGTTTTCATGCAAAATAATCCTTTAGGTACAACCCAATCAGCCCCGAGTCTAATCAAACTAGGGGCTTGTTTTATTTATGAAGTGCTGGTCGTGATTGCGATTCTGTTTGTGTGCGCTTTGGTTTTTTTAATGTTTTTTGGCGATGCGTCACATGGCATTAAACGGGTTGGTTTGCAGCTATTTTTATGGCTGGCGGTAGGCGTATATTTTGTTTGGTGTTGGCACAAAGGTGGACAAACACTTGCGATGCAAACATGGCGCTTAAAGTTGTTATCTCAAGATGGAAACTTACTTTCAGTCCCCATGGCAATGGCAAGATACGGTCTTGCAACCATGAGTTTAATGATGATGGGGTTTGGTTTTTTATGGGCTATTGTTGATCGTGACCATTTATTTTTGCATGATAGGCTGCTAAAAAACAAACTTACCTATCAATAGATTATCTGTTAATAGGCTGTCGTTGAATACTTGCTCAAACAGACTATCTACGTTCTACTAAATACAGCATCATGAGCCCCGCCGTAAGGAATAGTATGGTTGGCATCACCGCACTGAATAATGGCGACCAGTCATTTAATAAACCTAAATGTGCAAATACGCGATTTAAAATCTGATAAGCTACCCCAAGCATAATCCCTAAAAATATTTTAGTACTTGCTCCTGTTGCCCGCTGCTGAACAAAACCAAACGGCAAAGCCAGAATCACCATGACTAAACAAGCCAGTGGATAGATCATTTTAGACCACAGCGCCACTTCATAACGCGTGGTTTTTTGCTTGTTCATTGTTAAATGGTTGATGTAGGAATAAAGATTGGTGGCAGACATTTTTTCTGGCAGTACTAGCAGTACATTGAGTAGCTCAGGGCGAATAAGGGATTGCCAATTCACCCTATCAAGCTGGTTGACTTGCACTGAATCCGCGCTAAAAATAGTCTCAAATACATCGGTGAGCTGCCATTCTCCATTGACAAATTCGCCACGCTTGGCATTGCGTGTTTTCACCAGTTTGGCATGTTGGTCAAATTCATAAATGTGTATGTTGAGTAAACTTGTGTCAGGGAGCACTTCTTCCGCATTGACAAAGTTATTGCCATCTTTTACCCACAGGCCAGATCTAAACTCTTGTGCAATTACAGAATCAGTGGCTCTAATTCGCATACGTTGTGCAACTTTTTCACTGATTGGGGTAATTAGTTCGCCAATTAAAAATGTAATGAGTGTAAAAACTAAGCCTATTTTTAATAGTAAAACGGCAATATTTGACACCGAAAAACCACTCACTCTTAATATTATGAGTTCAGAGTAGCGCGAGAACTGGCCCAAGCTCACCATGCAGCCGACCAATACTGCAACTGGCATCACCTCGTAAACATGACCCGGAGCGCTCAGCAACACAAACAGCAGAACTTTGCCCAACCCATAACTACCTTTCCCCAAAGTATCCAATTCTTGAATTAAATCAAAAAATGAAAACATGGCAATCAATGCCAACATCACTAGCAGCACATTGATAGTGATTTCTTTAACTAAATATTTGTGAAGTATTTTCATATCATCTAGCTAAGATTTTTGCTGTTTTAAACCATGAGAACGATAAAAAGTCGGGAAACAATCTTAGTTGTTTGGACCGTCGATAGACCATATAGATAGCCACGGTTGCAAATAATAAATGAATTGGCCATAAGCCTATAATGCCGTTTACTTTATCTTGTGCAATCCATGCTTGAATAATACTTAGTAAGTTGATATACAGAACGTAAATCACGATTGCTAATGCAAAGTTAGCCGAGCGACCTGCACGTGGATCTAGTGCACTTAATGGAATGGCCATGATAGCAAGAATCAGCGCTGCGATTGGCATCGAGAGACGCCATTGTAGTTCGGCAATATTAGCATTATTGCTCTTTTTTAATAGTTCTAAAGTAGAGATTGATTGGGTGGATGGCGCTTCCCGCTGCGCTTCAACGGCCTCAACTCTGATTGCGTATTTTTCAAATTCAGTCGTCGAATACTCAGCTGTTCCTCGCTCGCCTTGGTAACGTCGGCCATTTTGCATCAATAAAAAACTATCGCCATTTTTTTCTAATAGGCGGCTTCCTTTACTTGCCACAATGATTCCAAGTTTCTCGTGTTGTTTCGACTGCACAAAAATATTTTTGACAATATTGCCAAGCTCATCAAAACTTTCTACAAAAAACACACGGTCAGCATGCGCGGATTCTTTAAAAACACCGGGGTTAATAGTGGATAAGTCATCACGACTCTCAAGTTGAAGACGGTAGTCTTCGACTTTGTTAATTGCCCACGGGGTGACAAACAAACTTAAAAAAGAGATGAGTACCACGATTGGGAGTGTGAAGGTCAGGACAGGGCGAATCCAGCTTTGGATACTCAAGCCTGCACTAAACCAAATCACCATTTCAGAGTCTCTATACCATCGCGAAAGTGTTAAGAGAATGGCTAAAAATAAACTTAAGGATAGCAGCATGGGTAAAAACCGAATCATGTTGAAACCCAGCATTGTAGTGATAGCATCATTTGGAATGATACCTTTTGCCGCATGCCGAATTAAAAAACCTGCGCGCTGCGCGATGACAATGCCAGTCAAAATAAGGAAGGCTCCAGCAGCGCTTGAGCTAAGTTCCTGTAAAAGGGATCGCCTAAAAATCATATGATGGACTGAATATAAATGACGTAATTATTGGTGGGTAGCTTATTTACAACTATGAATTACCTGTAAAACACGCGATAATTTAACTTAATAACACAATAAGGATTGCAACACTATGAAATCAAGCATGGAATTTAGCATAAAAAACGGCAATGCGGCAAAAGAGCTTAATGATTGTGTCATAGTAGGTGTGTATGAATCACTGCAATTATCTACTGCAGCGCAAGCAATTGATACCGCTTCTGTCGGCTTTATTGAAAAAATTCTCAAGCGTGGTGATTTTGATGGTAAGTTAGAGTCCACATTGATGTTGCATAATGTTGCTAATATTGAAAGTGAGCGCGTGCTGCTGGTCGGTCTGGGTAAAGCGTCAGACTTTGCTGAAAAGCAGTATTGCAAAGCGATACGTGCTTCAGTTAAAGCCTTGGTGAAAAGTGGGGCAAAAAATGCCACTACATTTATGGCGGAGTTGGCAGTAAAGAAATTAACTGCACAGCGAAAAGTGGCATTGCTGGTAGAGGCGACGCTGGATGCGACTTATCAATTTGATGCAATCAAAAGAAAAAAAATCGATAAAGCAGTAGCAAAAAAAGGGATTGCCGCGCTCGCAATCAATGTCGGTTCATCGAGTGAAGTCAAAGAAGCTGAGGCTGGGATTCGTAACGGTCAGGCAATCGCAGCAGGCGTAAGCTTGGCAAAAGACTTGGGCAATTTGCCACCCAATGTATGTACCCCCACTTATTTGGCTGAACAAGCGTTAGCGATGGGTAAAGATTATGGCTTTAAAGTAGAAGTGTTAGAACGTGATGCGCTTGAAAAATTAGGAATGGGTTCATTTTTAGGCGTTTCGCAGGGGAGCGAAGAGCCACCAAAATTTATTATCATGCAGCACCTCAAAGGTAGGAAAGACCAAAAACCAGTAGTGCTTGTAGGTAAAGGCATTACCTTTGACACAGGCGGAATCTCACTCAAACCAGGTGCTGAAATGGATGAGATGAAATACGATATGTGTGGTGCAGCCAGCGTATTGGGTACATTTAAAACGATTGCTGCAATGGATTTAAATTTAAATGTGATTGGTTTAATTCCCACTTGCGAAAACATGCCTGATGGCCGTGCAACCAGGCCAGGAGATGTACTCACCAGCATGTCTGGCTTGACCATTGAAGTGTTGAATACGGACGCAGAAGGGCGTTTGATACTCTGTGATGCGCTGACCTATGCCGAGCGTTTTGAACCAAGCGCCGTGGTAGATATTGCCACGCTCACAGGTGCATGCGTCATTGCACTTGGTCACCATGCCACAGGGTTATTCAGCAACAACGATGCTCTGGCTAAGGAGCTGCAACATGCAGGTGAAATCGCGTTAGACCGCGCATGGCACATGCCAATGTGGGATGATTACCAACCGTTGCTTGACAGCAATTTTGCCGACATGGCGAATATTGGCGGGCGTGCAGGCGGCAGTATTACTGCGGCTTGTTTCTTGTCACGGTTTGCCGAGAAATATGATTGGGCACACTTGGATATCGCGGGCACTGCATGGAAGTCTGGTAAAGAAAAGGGTGGAACAGGTCGCCCAGTGCCGTTATTAACGGCATTCTTAGTTGGTCGTGCCAGCCAATAGATGGGTTGATAGGGTGAAATAGGACATGACACGTGTAGAATTCTATTTTAATCTGCCTGATAAACTGGCCAAAACTGCGGAGCTTTGTGAGAAAGCCGTCAGTAAGGGTCGTCAGCTGACGATTTTTACCCAAGATGAAGTCATGAATCAGATATTGCTACAGCAACTTTGGCATCATTCTGCAACCAGTTTTTTAACGAATGCCAAGCCAGATCATGCAATAAGTGCATTTTCAGCTATCCTGCTGGATTCTAATGGTGAAAAATTGCTGCAAGATGATATTTTAATCAACTTACAGACTCAGCATCCGCCATTTTTTAGTCGTTTCAGGCACTTGGTGGAGCTTGTCGGTATGGATGAAACTGATAAAATTACCGCCAGAGTGCGCTACAAATTTTATAAAGATCGTGGCTATTCCATTAAATCGACTGACGTTACAACAGGTGTCACTAAGGATTAGAAATGAAAGAAGAAGATATTCCCGTTTTGACCCAGATTGCAGGGGCAGAAAAATCCGCGTCTAAGTCAATTCCTTTGTCTGCCAATTTAATCGCGGAGATTATTGCGCAAATCAGACCGCAGTTAGAAGATGAAATTGAGAAATCGGTCATCCAAAAGCTCCGAAAAAAAATGCAGGAAGATATTTTGGAAAACTTGCATAATGAGTCAGCGAATATTCAAAAAGCCAATCAAGCCTATCTTGCAAGTGCGTTAAGCCAGCAATTCGATCAACAATCGCAACGGTTCGATCAGCGATTTGAATCGATTCAAATCGAAAAAGAGAGTGATTTAAAAGCGTTTGTGACAAGAGAACTAACGGCTGCACAACATGCGAGCCATGATTTCTTGTCAGAAACAGTCTATAAAGAGGTTGAGCAAACGCAGCAAATGCTCGCAGCGCATATTAAAAATACGGTGAGCCAAGAATTGAGCCAGGCGGTTACCAGTGCAGAGCAATCGTTAAGACAGAATACGGCCAACTTCGTCGATAAAACAAAAGCAGATTTGGCGACTGAATTGCCCGCCTTATTACATGCCAGTGCAGCCATTATTAAAACCGATATTGAGCAAACATTAAGCGAACTGCAGGCACAGGGCATTGCTAACGTTCAAGAAAACCTGACATTAGCGTTGCCTGCGATGGAGCAAACGCTCACTGATCAACTGCAAACAAAATTAGCCAGCTTAGAAACGTTGACGGTTGAAAATGCGACGCATGCCTTGCAATCAAAAATATCACAATACAACGAAGATATTATCGCGGAACGTCAAAACAACCTGCCCGCGGAATTAGCGGAAATCTATCATACACTCACGCAGCAAACGCATTCTGAACTCAGCGTGTTTTTAGATGCACTGCAAGTCGAATCTCAGCAGCAATTAGAACAAAAATTGGGCGACACTTTCCCCGCTTTATATCAAGGGCTATCAAACGAACTGAGTTCAAGCTTACGTAATGACTACATGACGATGGCCACAGAAGCCAAAAATGAATTTAAACGCGGGTTAACCGCAGAATTGCCCGAAGTCGAGCAGGCATTAGACAACAAAGTACACGAGATTTTAGATGCTGAAGTGCCCCGTATAGAGCAGGCATTATCAGCCAATATTAAAGCGGAGATTGAAAAACTGGTGGAATCAGTCCGCCTGGTTTTTCCTAAAGAATAACGCCCAATTTAGTGACGAGAGAAAATCACTGCCCTGTAAGCCTTTATTTACAAGGCTCCCAGCGCGGTGTTCAGAAAGACGTGCTGAATTATGCAAAATCCGCTTAGCAATCCATTTGTATAGTTGGGTTGCTATATGCATTATTACTCGTATTTTACAGATCACTAATGTGCTTTTGATAAGCCTCGCTCGATAACAGTTGGTTTTCAAGCTGTGCTTCTAGCGGTTTGAATTTAAATATCCAAGCTTCATAAGGTTTGTCGTTGATGCGTTCAGGTCTGTCGATGACTTCTTGGTTCACCGCAACCACGGTACCATCCACCAAAGCATGTAAATCAGAGCCTGTTTTAACGGATTCTACCAAGCCACATGGTTTGCCTGCACTAAGCAGTG